>NZ_CAMYPD010000002.1 GCF_947286155.1 uncultured Tessaracoccus sp. | reverse complement strand
CCGCCACGCCGCAACCCCCCAACAGCACTACCTACACCCTGGTTTGTGAAGAGCCACATTTGTGTGCAGTGAGCTCTGTGTGGCCTTGGAGCGGGGTGCCGTCGAAGGGCAAGAGGAAGTTCACCGGCACGGAATCGGCCCCGACGTCGAGCAGCTGGAACGCCACCTCGACGAGCTGCTCATCGGTTTCGCCCATGCCCGCGATGAGCCCAGAGCAGGCGGAAAGGCCGTGCTCGCGGGCGTGCTGGACGGTATCGCGGCGATCTGCGTAGTCATGGGTGGTGCAGATTTCGTCGTAATGGGATTGCGCAGTGTTGAGGTTGTGGTTGTAGGCATCGGCGCCTGAGCCGGCGAGGCGTTCGGCCTGTCCTTCCTTCAAGATGCCGAGGCAGGCACAGACCTCGACATTAGGGTGTTCCTTCTTGAGGTCTCGAATGATTTGACCGACGCGGTCTACGTCGCGGTTGCTGGGGCCGCGGCCGGACGCGACGAGGCAAACTCGCCCGGCTCCCGCAGCGATGCCGGCGTTGGCGGCGGCGAGGGCATCGTCGTGGCTGAGCCAGGTGTACTTCAGGACGTCGGCTTCGGAACCCAGCCGCTGCGAGCAGTAGAAGCAGTCTTCTGGGCACTTGCCTGACTTGAGGTTGACGAGGTAGTTCACCTTCATGGTGTTGCCGTGGAAGTGTCGACGCACGCGTCCGGCGGCTGCGACGAGCGGATAGGTGGCGGCATCGGGCAGCCGCAAGATGGCGAGTGCCTCGTCGCGGGTGATCTGGCCGCCAGCGATGACACGGTCGGCGAGCTCATTGAGGTCCATGATGGCAGCCTCCTTTTTGAATGCTGTTCAACTCGTACTCTATCCATTCGTTCGGCAGTCGCTTGCTGCGGCCTCGCCGAGTGCAAACGTTGAGCCCCACTGCGCCGGACCTCTGGGTTTCAAAGAGGGTGTGGCAAATCTTTCGGACACCCGAAGGTGAGCGGCGACGAGCTGCCTTGCGGCCGTGTCGCGTCGGCCGATGCGGTGCGCGGATGCCAAGCGGGCGACGCGCTCACGATGCGTTCGACGGTGCAGCGTGCGGCACGGTTTCGTCCCGGAGAAGAGGTCGAATTGCAGCCAGATTCTGGCACTCGGTTGAATTGAGTGCTAATAGGGGTATAGCTTTGGGATTGGCACTCGACGTGGTTGGGTGCCAACGCCGTGCGGCACCGCGACGACGCTCGGCAACCCAAAATGGACATTGCACCCCGGCGCCACGCCGCCGGGTTAACCAGACAGGAAGGTGTTTGACGTGGCAGTCACGATCAAGCCTCTTGAGGACCGCGTCCTCGTTGAGCCCCTCGAAGCCGAGCAGACCACCGCTTCCGGGCTCGTCATCCCTGACACCGCCAAGGAGAAGCCCCAGGAGGGCCGCGTCGTCGCTACCGGCCCCGGTCGCTTCGACAACGACGGCGCCAAGCGCGTCCCCATGGACGTTGCCGAGGGCGACGTCGTCGTCTTCTCCAAGTACGGCGGCACCGAACTCAAGTACGACGGCAAGGAGTACCTGCTCCTCAACGCACGCGACATCCTCGCCGTCGTCTCCAAGTAAGGAGCGCAACTCATGGCAAAGATTCTCGCTTTCGACGAGGAAGCTCGCCGCGCGCTTGAGCGCGGCGTTGACACCCTCGCCGACACCGTGAAGGTCACCCTCGGCCCCAAGGGCCGCTACGTCGTGCTCGACAAGCAGTGGGGTGCGCCCACCATCACCAACGACGGCGTGACCGTCGCCAAGGAAGTGGAGCTCCAGGATCCGTATGAAGATCTGGGTGCTCAGCTCGCCAAGGAAGTTGCCACCAAGACCAACGACGTCGCAGGCGACGGCACCACCACTGCCACCGTGCTGGCGCAGGCCATGGTGCACGAAGGCCTCCGCGCCGTCGCTGCCGGTGGCAACCCCGTCGGCATCAAGCGCGGCATCGAGAAGGCCGTCGACGCGGTCGTCGAGGAGCTGCGCAAGAACGCTCGCGACGTCTCCACCACCGACGAAATGGCCTCCGTGGCCACCATCTCGTCGCGTGACGAGCAGATCGGTGAGCTCATCGCCGACGCGTTCGACAAAGTGGGCAAGGACGGCGTGATCACCGTCGACGAGTCGCAGACCTTCGGCACCGAGCTCGAGTTCACCGAGGGTATGCAGTTCGACAAGGGCTACCTCTCGCCGTACTTCGTCACCGACGCCGACCGCATGGAGGCCGTGCTCGAGGATCCGTACATCCTGCTGCACTCCGGCAAGATCTCCTCGATGAACGATCTCCTCCCGCTGCTGGAGAAAGTCATCGGCGCCAAGGGCACGCTGTTCATCGTGGCTGAGGATGTGGACGGCGAGGCGCTGTCCACGCTCGTCGTGAACAAGATCCGCGGCACCTTCACCTCCGTGGCTGTGAAGGCTCCGGCCTTCGGCGACCGTCGCAAGGCGATGCTGGAAGACATGGCCATCCTCACCGGCGGCCAGGTCGTCGCCCCCGAGGTCGGCCTGAAGCTCGACCAGGTGGGTCTTGAGGTGCTCGGCCGCGCACGTCGCGTCGTTGTCACCAAGGACAACACCACCATCGTCGACGGCGCTGGCGAATCCTCCGAAGTGGAGGCTCGTGTGGCGCAGCTGCGCGCCGAAATCGAGCGCACCGACTCCGACTGGGATCGCGAGAAGCTCCAGGAGCGCGTCGCGAAGCTGGCCGGTGGCGTCTGCGTCATCAAGGTGGGCGCTGCCACTGAGGTGGAGCTTAAGGAGATCAAGCACCGCGTGGAGGACGCCGTCTCGGCTACTCGCGCGGCCATCGAGGAGGGCATCGTCGCCGGTGGCGGCTCCGCGCTCATCCACGCGGCCAAGGTGCTCGAGGATGGCCTCGGTCTCGAGGGCGACGAGAAGCTCGGCGTCCAGATCGTCGCCAAGGCTGCGGTTGAGCCGCTGCGCTGGATCGCGGAGAACGGCGGCCAGCCTGGCTACGTCATCACCTCGAAGGTTGCGGAACTCCCCGTCGGCCAGGGCTACAACGCCAAGACCGACGAGTACCACGACCTCGTGGCGAACGGCGTCATTGACCCGGTGAAGGTGACGCGCTCCGCGCTCGCCAACGCCGCGTCGATCGCCGCGCTGCTGCTCACCACCGAGACCCTCGTGGTGGACAAGCCCAAGGACGAAGACGACGACTGACCTCGCCACGTCAAACGTCGGTGCCCCGGGAGCTGCACGGCCCCGGGGCACTGACGTATCTGCGGTGGCTGGCCGCACCGTCGTCGCGGCGCATGTGGGTAGAATCGCTGGCAGTGCCCATTGAACGGAGCGTGAGAGGCGAGGAATGACGACACAAGCTGAAGCACCCGGACCATTCGACTACCTTGGGCTCACCTACGACGACGTCCTGTTGCTGCCGGGCGAGACCGACGTGATCCCCTCCGAAGTGGACACCACTACGCAGTTCACCCGTGAACTCTCGTTGAAGCTGCCCGTTGTGTCGGCGGCGATGGACACCGTCACCGAATCCCGCATGGCCATCGCGATGGCCCGTCAAGGCGGCCTCGGGGTGCTGCACCGCAACCTCTCGATGGAAGACCAGGCCTACCAGGTTGACTTGGTGAAACGCACCCAGACCGGGCGCATCACCAACCCCGTCACCATCGGCCCCGACGCCACGCTCGACGACCTCGACAAACTCTGCGGCCAGTACCGCATCTCCGGCCTGCCCGTCGTCGACAAACACAACACGCTGCTCGGCATCTGCACCAACCGCGACCTGCGTTTCACACCCGTCGCCGAGTGGGAATCGACGCTCGTGCGCGACGTCATGACCCCCATGCCGCTCATCACCGCGCCGGAAGACATTTCCCGCGACGACGCCACCGCGCTGCTGCGCAAACACAAGCGCGAGCGCCTGCCGCTCGTCGATGCCGACGGCAAGCTCACCGGCCTCATCACGGTGAAAGACTTCGTGAAGTCGGAGCAGTTCCCGAACGCATCCAAGGACGCGCACGGGCGGCTGCTCGTCGGCGCCGGCGTCGGCTACTTCGGCGAATCGTGGGAGCGCGCCAACCTGCTCATCGAAGCGGGCGTGGACGTGCTCGTCGTCGACACGGCTCACGGCCACGCGAAGCTGCTGCTCGACATGATCCGCAAACTCAAGGCCGACAAAGCCTGTGACGGCGTGCAGATCGTCGGCGGTAACGTCGCCACCCGCGCGGGTGCGCAGGCACTCATCGACGCGGGTGTAGACGCCGTCAAAGTGGGCGTCGGCCCAGGCTCCATTTGCACGACGCGCGTCGTTGCTGGCGTCGGGGTGCCCCAGGTCAGCGCCGTGTACGACGCGTCGCTCGCCTGCAAACCAGCCGGCGTGCCGCTGATCGCTGACGGCGGCCTTCAGTACTCCGGCGACGTGGCGAAGGCCCTGGTGGCAGGCGCGAGCAGCGTCATGGTGGGCTCGCTGCTGGCTGGCTGCGAGGAGTCGCCGGGCGAGACGGTGTTCATCAACGGCAAGCAGTACAAGCAGTACCGCGGTATGGGCTCGCTCGGCGCCATGAGCTCGCGCGGCAAGAAGTCGTACTCGAAGGACCGCTACTTCCAGGCCGACGTGATGAGCGACGACGAGCTCATCGCTGAGGGCATCGAGGGTCAGGTGCAGTACCGCGGGCCGGTGAAGTCCGTCGTGCATCAGCTCGTGGGCGGCCTGCATCAGTCGATGTTCTACGTCGGCGCCCGCACCGTGTCCGAGCTGCAGGAGCGCGGCAAGTTCGTGCGTATCACCGCCGCCGGCTTGAAGGAATCGCACCCTCACGACGTGCAGAACATCGTGGAAGCCCCCAACTACGCGCGCCGATAACCCGAGAAGATTGAGGATATGTACGAACTGAGTCACAGCAACCGCGCCACCCCTGCGTACAGTTTCGACGACGTCGCGATCGCGCCGCAGCGACGCACGCGCAGCGATTCCGAGGTGGACCTCACCTGGAAGATCGACGCCATCACCTTCGACGTTCCCATCTGCGCGGCGCCGATGGATTCGGTGATGTCGCCGGAGACCGCCATCAAGATGGGGCAACTGGGCGGCCTGGGCGTGCTCAACCTCGAAGGTCTGTGGACCCGATATGAAGACCCGACCGAGCAGTACGAGGCGCTGACCGGCCCACTCGACCAGGTGACCGCCACCCGGCGCATGCAGGAGACCTACGCCGCACCCATCAAGCGCGAGCTAATCGAAGCCAGGCTGCGGCAGATCCGCGACGCGGGGGTGCCCGTCGCGGCTTCGCTGTCGCCCGCACGCACGCAGGAATTTGCCGACGTCATCGAGGGCGCGGGGCTCGACTTCCTCGTGATCCGCGGCACGACGGTATCCGCCGAGCATGTGGGCGGTGGCGACGACGTGCTCAATCTCAAGGAGTTCATCTACCACCTCGATACCCCTGTCCTCGTGGGCGGCGTGGCGACGTACCGCGCCGCACTGCACCTCATGCGTTCCGGCGCGGCGGGTGTGCTCGTCGGGTTCGGTGGCGGCGCGACGCACACCACCGCGTCGGTGCTGGGCATCGAGGTGCCGATGGCGTCGGCGGTGTTCGACGTGGCGGAGGCTCGTCGCGACTATCTGGAGGAGTCCGGCGGCCGCTACGTGCACATCATCGCCGACGGCGCCGTCGGGCGTTCGGGCGATATCGCGAAGGCCATCGCGTGTGGCGCCGACGCCGTGATGGTGGGTTCGCCGCTGGCTCGCGCGGCGGAGGCGCCGGGCAAGGGCTGGCACTGGGGCCCCGAGGCCTGGCACCGCACACTGCCGCGTGGCGAGCGCACCTTCTTCGAGCAGGTGGGTTCGTTGGAGGAAGTGGTGGTGGGCCCGTCGCGTGTGCCCGACGGCACCATGAACCTGGCCGGCGGCCTGCGCAAGGCCATGGCCATGACGGGTTACACCGACGTGAAGAGCTTCCAACGCAGCAACCTCATCCTCCACCGATGACGAACGACGAGGCCCGCGCCGAACTGCGCCGCTTACGCGACAGCATCGACAACCTGGACTCGATGCTGGTGCACCTGCTTGCCGAGCGATTCAAGATCACGCAACGCGTGGGGGAGTTGAAAGCGACGCACAACATGCCGCCCGCCGACCCCGCCCGCGAGGCCCAGCAGATCGAGCGCCTGCGCGCGCTGGCGAAGGAATCCCAGCTCGACCCCGAGTTCGCCGAGAAGTTCCTCCAGTTCATCGTGCGCGAGGTCGTCCGCCACCACGAACAGATCCGCGATGAGCAATCGTGAGCGTTCTGCGCAGCGGCGGATGCGCACTGCGTGGCGTATGTGGCTGAGTTTCACCACCGTTTCGCTGGGCATGGCGTGGCTTGCGGCCGTCTTGTATCCGCTCTTGGGTTATCCGGGCGGGCCAACGCTGGTCTTGCTAAGCGCTGCGGCTTCTGTGCCGTCGGCATCAGCTCAACGAATGGGAGGAGTGCTGCCTTTCTTGCTAGGTGTGACGACCACAATTGCGGCGGTCGTAGGCTTATTGCTACACGTGCTGGGGCGCATTTCTGATGTGACTACGGTGCTTGTTGTGGCGGCTATCTTCGCCACTCTCACCTTGATAGTCGGGCCCATTCATGCCCGGAGGAGTGACCCCACCAATTGTTAAAGTCGTGCGCATGCATTACGACCGCGAGATCGTTTCCGACGGCATTGCCGGACTCGAAGCACTGACCGAAGACGTGGGCCTGGGCGAGGCTCGTATGGCTGGGGGCAACGGCTTCGGAGTTATCCGAGACGACTCCGGCGGTATATTGTTCAAGTCCATCATGGATGCGCACCAGCAGTGTTTGGACAACGTCGGTGATCTCTTCACTGGGTGCGAACGACTTCTCGGCAATGCGGCCGAGAATCTCACCGAGACTCGTTCGGCCTATGATGCCAATGAGCAGGCTAACCTCGACGAAGTCTCACAGCTTTGGAGCGACCTCGAAATGGAGGAGGGCCTCGAACCCGTCGGTCCGCCGCCAGACGGGAATGTGCAATCCAACGAGTTGTGGTGGACAGATTCACTACACACTCCCATCGACTCGAACCTAGACCACTGGATCTGGGATGTGATGTCATGGACAGATTGGATGCCCGGAGCCAGCCTCGCGCGGAAAGCGATCGCGGAGGTCTGCAGTTGGTTCGGGCTTGAAGATCCTTTCGTCAAGGCGTCGCAGTGGCTAGTTGGCGACTGGATGGCTCTTGATGAGTGCAGCCAAGGATGGGACCTGATCGGTGAGTTCTTCGCTGACATGGGCGACGAGCTGCGTTGCAGGATGCAACTCATGTTCGAAGGCTGGTACGACGACGCTGCTGCAACCGCTGCGGGTGAGTATTTTGCTACGGCCGTGGATGCTATTCAAGGAGCACAGGCTCCCCTCTCACAGCTGGCGGATCAATACCATGACGCTGCGGTAGCGGCATTTGGTTTTCATAATGCCATCTGGTCGCTCGTCGACGCGGTCGTGGACGCAGTAATAACCATGCTCCTCACGGGTGGGACTTTCTTGGAGGCACTCGCTGCTCCCTTCACCGGAGGAGCAACGGCAGTCACTGGAGTTCTCACGGCCATCTATGCCGCGCTAGAGGCGATCAGCGCTGCCTTCGGAGCGGCTATGGCTTTGGCCAACCTGATGATGGGCATTGGAGCGACAATCGGCGCTTACACGACTGAAATCGAATGGGTGACACTCCCAGAAGGGTGAGGAACTAATGTCGACACCACGCATGAACCCGCTCGCTAGCCAGATGTTGGGTGGGCGAGAGTTCAGGGAGAAATTGCGCGAGTCTTTGCTGGAACGGGCTGCCCGAACTGATGATCCTGCGTTCCAAAAGCGCTTGGAATCGATTGCGAATGGGCGGCGTCCACTTCGGACGCTGCTGGCAGACCCCGCATTTCGAGCAGAGTTGAATGCAGCCTCATCTACGGGGAAAGACGCACCTGCCCCGCCGGTTCCAGAAGGGACTCCGGAAGAGGTAGTGCATACAATGCGTTCGCAAACGGGTCTTGACAGTAACCCGATACCGGGAATCGATGAGGCCCAGGCCGTTTACCAAGACGCTCTACTACTTGCGGAAGAGGCGCAAGCCGTCATCGCTGACGAAGAAGCCCACGGTTGGGGAGGAACCGTCGAGCGCTTGAGCTCAGACTCAGCGCAAGCAGAGGAATCTGATCGTACGTCCTAACGTTAGCTGCGGAATGCTCGTTGAGCTTCAAGGATGCGGCATTGGACTTCCTCGACAGGTAGTTGTATGAAGGGCTGGGCAAGTTTTCTCGGACGCTTTCCTGCGGTGGAGAGGATGAGAAAGCCGCGGGGGCCAGGTTTGCATTGCGTGCGAGTTTGATCGAGCGGCCACGATTCCGCTGGCTCGCGACCAGGAATCTCTGGAAACTCGATAGTGCGGCTCGTCACCGTCATGACGACGTTGGACTCCATGAGCTGCCGCTGCGGGGATGACTGCCTGGAGCGTCGCACGAGAAACAGCGCAAGTAATGCGCAGGCAGCGAAAAATGCCGCCACCATGAAGCCGGTGGAAGCATCTGAGACGTCATCGCGGTTCAAGGAAAGAACGGCGAGAACCCCACACAATACGGTCAGGCCTGTGAAGGCGGTGAGGCCGAGCCAGCCGATGATTCGACCCAGTAGCAGTGATTGGCTGCCAAGATTCTGCAGTGCTGTGCGAACCGGGACACTAAGAACGGCGATGGGGCGCTCATCATCACTGGTCATTGGCGTCCTCCTGGGAGTTGATCATCGCTTGCGCGGTACGCGAGAGGTACGCGCGGAGCTGCTGCTCGTCGTCGGGGGAGAGGGTGAGGGTATCGATGGCGTTCGACATGTGGCGCATCCAGCGCTCGGCTTGTTTGGGCGTAACCTTGAACTGGTTGTGGCGGAGGCGAAGACGCGGGTGGCCGCGCTGCTCGCTGTAGGTTTTCGGCCCGCCCCAGTACTGCTCCAGGAACATGCGTGTCCGCTCTTCGGCGGGGCCGAGGTCTTCCTCCGGGTACATTGCGCGCAGCGGGGGATCAGAGGCCACGCCCTTGTAGAACTCGCGCACGAGCTGCTCAAACGTGGCGCGCCCGCCCACGCGCTCGTAGAACGATCCATCAGCCATGCCGCATAGCTTAGTTGCCGGGTTTCCCAGTGGGGCAGCGGGCCAAAGTGACCGTTATCCTCCACGCGCGGCCATGAACCCCCTGGTTTCGGCGGTTTTTTGCAGGTGTGGAGGATAACGGTCGGGGCGTGGGATGATTTCGATACGCCGCCTTCGGCGGCTACTCAATCATCGGGTAGTGGCGGGCGCGGCTACTGAATCATCGGGAAGGGGCTGCACGATCACCGGGTGGGGGACGAAATGACCGTTTTCCTCCACGCCTGCAGATTTCTCCCGAAAACCGGGGGTCAAATGCTTCTTGTGGAGGATAACGGTCAGTTTTCTGAGTATCTCGCCCGCTTCACTTGGCGTCCGACGAGGAATGCCCGCGCGACGAGCACGACGAGCACCGCCCAGCCCACGATGTGCCAGGCCAGCGCTCGTGCGTGAGCAGGCGGAACGTCGCGGTCCCGCCTGCGCGCTCGTTGAAGGTGGACATGGCACGAGGCTAGTGCCGGGCGGATCTACATCCCGAATCCGCCCAACACTGGTCCTGAGATTCAGACCCGGTCCTGCGTGGAGTAGCCGTACAGGTCGGTTTGGGTCTGGTTGATCCAGATCCGCTCCCCGCCGTCGGGATCGGCGAACTGCAGGGTGCGGCCGAACGTCTCGTCGATCACCACCGGGTCCGCGCCCACCTCCTTCAACGGTGCGACGAGGTCGTTGACATCCCCGTCGTACTCGAATCCGAGCACGGTGTTCGCCCTGGTGCTCTCGCTGGCGCCGTGGATCGCGACCAGCCCGGAGTCGGCCTGGAAGTCCACCCACGCGCCGGAGTCCGAGGCGATGCGCTCCCGGAGCCCGGCCGTCTTCAGCGTTTTCCGGGCCTGCTCCACGTCAGGCGTCACCCAGATCGGCATCACGCTCAATGGGCCATCGTCGTGGTGGTTCGACCCTGCCGAGGGCGCGTGGGCGGCCAGGCTCATGCCGTCGTCAGTGCTGACCTTGGCCGCGCGGCCAAACGGCTGATCCTCGACGGTGGTGCCGCAGGCCTCGGCCCATTCGTCGAGGTCCTCGACCTCCAGACACAGGTCCACCTGCCCCTTCGGGTAGTCCTCCATCGGTGAGTGGAAGGCGACGCGGCCATGGTCGAGCTGGACCAGCGCCCAGCCGTCCTGGTCGACGAGGGCCTCGCCGCCCAGGGCCGTCATGATCTTCAGCCACTGCTCGGGGTGCTCGGTGTACAGGATTGGTCGGACGGTGGTCATTCGTAGTTCTCCTTGAGGTACTGCTCGAGTGCCTTTTCCACGAGCGCCGAGAGGCTGAGGCCTTCGTCGATGCCGCGATGCTTGATGCGCGTGATCAGGTCCTGCGGCAGATACACATTGAACTGTGCGCGCTTGGGTCCTACTGCGGTTTCCATGGCTAGGGTGCTAGCAATCTAGAATCCATGTGGCAATGCCTTGGGGTGTACGGGTCGCCTTATACAGGTGTATATTTTCTTGTACACTCGTATCATGCATGATGATCTCACCTCGCGTGCCCGACTGCGCGACGCCATGATCGAGCTTGTCGACGCAGGGCAGACGCCCACCGCGCGCGGCGTCGCGGAGCGCGCGGGGCTGAGCCCCGGCCTGATCCGCCACCACTTCGGCTCCATGGATGCGCTCATCAGCGAATGTGATTCTCACATCGCTGGCCTGGTGCGCCAGTCGAAGGAGAAGGGAATCGCCCAGGGTGCCTCCGTCGACGTCCTCGCACTGTTTCGGGAGACGGGCAACGCCCACATCCTCGGCTACCTCGCCAGACGGCTGGGCACGTCCAGCCCGCAGATCGACGCCCTCGTCGACCAGATGGCCGCCGACGCGGCGGGCTACATCCAAACATCCATCGACGACGGCCTCCTCAAACCCCTGCCCGACGTCGACCTGGCCGCCAAGATGCTCACCCTCTACGCGTTGGGATCGCTCGTGCTCCACGAGCACATGGAGCGCCTCATCGGCATCGACATCACGCAGGCCGACCTCTCCGCCGAGCCCGGCTTCGTTGACTACGTCGCTGCCCAGTTCGCCGTCTTCTCCGGTCTCTACACCGACGAGGTGGTCACCCAGGTGCTCCAAACCTTCCAAGCCCAGACCAACAAGGACCAAGCATGAACCCCGTCATCGACATCGCACGCCTTCGCAAGTCCTACGGGAAGCATGAGGCCCTGCGCGGCATTGACCTCGATGTGCGCCCCGGCGAGGTCTACGGCTTCCTCGGGCCCAACGGAGCGGGCAAGTCAACCACCATCCGCATCATTCTCGACGAGATCCGCGCCTCCGCAGGATCCGCGCAGCTCTTCGGTCTCGACTCCCGTCGCGACGCCGTCGAAATCCACCGACGGCTCGGTTATCTGCCGAGCGACCTCGCCCTCTACCCCAAGATGACCGGACGCGATTCCCTGAAGTTCTTTGCCCGCCTGCGCGGCGGCGTCGACCAGGCCTACGTCGACGAACTCGCCGAACGTTTCGATGCGACCCTCGACAAGCGCACCGGCGAACTCTCGACCGGCAACCGGCAGAAGATCGGCCTCATCGCCGCCTTCATGCACAAGCCGGAGCTGCTCATCATGGACGAACCCAACGCGGGGCTCGACCCACTCGTGCAGCACGAGTTCCAGTCGCTCGTGCGTGAGGTCGCCGACGAGGGGCGCACCGTCTTCCTCTCCAGCCACACGCTCTCGGAGGTGCAGCGCGTCGCCGACAGGGTGGGCATCATCCGCCACGGCGAGATGGTCGCCGTCGAGGACATCGACGACCTCCGTGCCGTGCGCAAGGTGACCATGCTCGTCGAACCCAAACCCGATCCCGCCGATTTCGCAGCCGTCGACGGCGCACGCGACATCGTCGTGAACGAAAATCACGTCCACCTGAGCTTCGACGGCGAACTCGGCTCCCTGCTGCAGGCCGTCGGATCCAAGTACCGAATCCTCGACCTGTCGGCCTCGGACGCCGACCTCGAAGAGGTCTTCCTCGCCTTCTACCAGGACCCGCGATGAGCGCGGGCGTTGCGCTCCTCGGCCGAGGGTTGGCCGAGCACTGGAAGGGCGCGACGGCCGCCGTCGTGGCGGTCTTCGCGATGCTGTTGATGGGGCTGGGCATCTACCAGTCGCTGGACCTCAGCATCTACGAGCAGATGCCGGAGACCATCCGCGCGCTGCTGGGGACGCCGGAGGGTGCCTCGCCCGAAATCTTCGCCTACACCGAGATGCTCGGCACGATGGGTGGCCTGGCGCTCGCCGGTGTGGCGGTGGCGATTGGCGCCCAGGCCATCGCGGGGGAGGAAGGTGAGCGGCGGTTGTCGTTCCTGCTCGCGCACCCCGTCTCGCGGACGGCGACGGTGGTGAGCCAAGCGCTCGTGCTGGTGCTCGTGATCGCCGTCGCAACGCTCACGCTGTGGGGCACCTCGCTCCTGGCGGGGATGCTGTACTCGGTGTCGCTCGGCGAGGCGCACATTGGCGCGCTCAGTGTGGCGTTGGGCGCCAATGCCCTCTTCCATGGGGCGCTCGCGTTCGCCGTCGGGGCGGTCACGGGCAACAAGTCTCTCGCAGGGGCGATCGGCGGTGCCGTGCTGGCGTTCGGTTGGCTGGGTGCCGGGTTGTTGCCGCTCTCGCCCGACACCGCCGACTACGCGAAGTTCATGCCCTGGCACTGGTATGCCGATCAGCAGGCGCTCGTCAGCGGACTCGATGGTGGCCACCTCGCGCTGCTGCTCGGCCTCTCCGCGGCGCTGCTCCTCGTCGGCATCCTCTGGCTGCCGCGCCGCGACCTGCGCACGATCCCGCCGGCGACGCTCGCCGAGCGACTGCGGTCGTTGCCGGTGCTGTCGCGTTTCTCGCGGCGTGCCTCATCGCTGTTCGGACTCACGTTCGGCCGCAGCCTCACCCTGCTCGTCGTCGTGAGCGCGGTGATGAGCCTGTTCATGGGCGTGTCTATGGGGCCGATCTACGCGGCGCTCGAGGCGTCGCTGGCGACCATGATGGAGTCGTTGCCGATGGACATGATGGCGCTCGCGGGAGCCGGCGACATGTCGACACCCACCGGATTCTACTGGGGTGAGACGTTCGGCATGATGGCACCGGCGGCAGTCATCGTCGTCGTGGCGGTGGCCGCGGCAGGGTTGGCCGCGGAGGAACGCTCGGGCCGGCTCGGTCCGGTGCTCGCCGCGCCCGTGCCGCGCGCCCGGCTCGTCGTCGCGACGACGCTCACGATGCTCGCGTACGCGGCCATCGTCGCCTACGGCACCGGCCTGGGCGTGTGGGTGGGTTCCGCGATCGCCGACATGGGGCTCGAGCCATCCCACGTGCTGGGCACGGCGACGCACCTGTTCGCGTTGGGGGCCTTCGTCGGAGGGTTGGCACTACTCGTTGCCGCCGCGACGGGGAACCCGCAGAAAGCGACGTGGACGGCCGTGGGGGTGGGCGTCGTCGGGCACTTCGGTGCCGCGATGCTCCGGCTGAGCCCCGACACCGCCGACTACGCACGCCTCTCGCCGTTCCACTACTACTCCTCGTCCGAACCGCTCGCGCACGGCGCCGATTGGGGGCACGTGCTCATTCTCGTGGGCGCGGGGGCCGCGTGCATCGTCGCGGCACTCTGGTGGTTCCGGCAGCGCGACCTGCGCGTGTGACGGCTCTTTCTGCGCAGCCGGGATCGCGTCGATGGCACTGCCAGGCAGGGCCGCGGGCCAAAGCGACCGTTATCCTCCACGCGCGGCCATGAACCCCCTGATATCCGCGGTTTTTTGCAGGCGTGGAGGATAACGGTCGGGGTGGGGGTGATTTCGATACGCCGCTGGCGCGGCTACTCAATCATCGGCCAGGGGTGGCCAGTGGCTCGGCCGACAGCCCGAAATGACCGTTTTCCTCCACGCCTGCAGATTTCTCCCGAAAACCGGGGGTCAAATGCTTCTTGTGGAGGATAACGGTCAGTTTTCTGAGTATCCCGCCCGCTGCACTTGGCGTCCGACGATGAACGCCCGCGCCACGAGTACCACAAGCACCGCCCAGCCCACGATGTGCCAGGCCAGCGACTGCGCGACGAAGATGCCGCACACCGCCACCAGCACCGGCAGCAGGTAGATGCACGACCACTTGATGTAGCCGCCGAAGCTGGGCATGTCGACGCCCGCCGACTCAGCGACGGACTTCACCATGAAGTTCGGCCCGTTGCCGATATACGTCATCGCACCGAAGAACACCGCACCCAGCGAAATCGCGACGAGGTACAGCTCCGGCACGCCTGGATCGAAGCCAATCCGGGGCTCGCCAGGGAGCTGGCCCGCAATCGAATAGAACGTCGCGTAGGTCGGCGCGTTATCCAGGAAGCTTGAGAGCCCACCGGTCACCCAGAAGAACGTGATCTCGTTCAGCGGCAGCTTCGGCGCCAACCCCTCCAGATACTGCAGCGCCGGAACCATCGTGAGGAAGATACCGATGAAGATGGCCGCCACCTCCAGGATCGGATCCCACACAAACTTGTTGAGCTCGTACCGCACCCGCTTCGAGCCGAACGCCAGAGAACACCCCGCCGCCGCATACATCAGCAGTTCCCGCACCGGAACATAGTCGAGCCAGCCCGCCGTACCAGCCTCGATGGCGTGCAGGTCCACCGACGGCGCAATCGCCACCGCGACGATGATCACGCCGAAGAACACGAAGTTGATGCCCCCGTCAATCCGGATGGGTTCCTGCTGCGTTTTATCCAGCTCCACCGCCGCCGGATCCTCCAGCCGGCGCATCTTGTGGTCGAGGGTGTTGTAGGTCAGCAGCAGCACGGCCAGCACGGTGAACCATTCGATGAACAGCCCAAACGTCCAAGTGAACGGCACGCCCCGCAGCATGCCCAAGAACAGCGGAGGATCGCCGAGCGGCGTCAACAAGCCGCCGCAGTTCGCGACGATGAAGATCGCGAAGATCACCGTATGCGCCACATAGCGCCGCTCCGAGTTCGTCTTCAAAATGGGCCGGATCAACAACATCGCGGCACCCGTCGTGCCAATAAACGACGCGATCACGCCACCTATCGCGAGGAACAGCGTGTTGTTCTGGGGGCTCGCCTCGATGTCTCCGCGCAGGTGAATGCCACCGGAGACGATGAACAGCGCCAGCAGCAACGAGATGAACTGGAAGTACTCGAAGCCCGCGTGCACGACCAGCCCCGGCGCTCCCGCAAGAATCATCCACAACGCGACGGGGACGCCGAGCACCAGCGCGATGACGAGCTGGTTGCGCGGGCGCTCCCACCACGACGCGAGCGGCGGTACGAGCGGGAAGATGGCGATGCTGAGCAGCATCAGCACAAAGGGGATCAATCCCCAGGCAGGAATGGTCATTGGGTTCTCCGGCGGACGACGAAGCCCCGGTGGGGGCCTCCAATCAGTGCCCGTTCACCCTACTCCTGCAGTATTCGCGGATGGCAGCCGGGGCCACAACTACGCGACGACGTCGCCGTCGTGCACCTTGCTGGGGTGCCCGACGACCACCGCGCCGGCTGCCACATCCTTGACGACGAGCGCGTTGGCGCCGATCTTGGCATCATCCCCGACGGTGATGGCGCCGATCACTTTCGCGCCCGCACCGATGAGCACTCGGTCGCCCACCGTTGGGTGGCGCTTGAACCGCCCCCGCGCGCGCCCACCGAGCGTGACCTGGTGGTACATCAGCACGTCGTCGCCGATCTCGGCGGTCTCGCCAATCACCACGCCCATGCCGTGGTCGATGAACAGCCGACGCCCGATCGTCGCGCCGGGGTGAATCTCCACCCCGGTGAGGAACCGCGCGACCTGCGAGATGCCCCGCGCCAGGGGCTGCAGCGCCGGCGAGGCGTGCCAGATCTTGTTGGCCACCCGGTGGGCCCACACGGCGTGGACCCCCGGATAGACCAGCGCCACCTCGAGCTTGCTGCGCGCCGCCGGGTCGTCGCGCATGGCGGCGTCGAGGTCTTCTTGCATTCGCTCCCACACGGAGCGCAGCAATCCCTTGGAGTGTTTCATGGTGCCAAACCTAGCTGACTCGCTCAGTCGACGAGGCCCTCGAACAGGGCAGTGGACAGGTAGCGTTCGCCGAAGTCGGGGACGATCACGACGATGGTCTTGCCCGCGTTCTCGGGGCGTGCGGCCACCTCGGCGGCAGCGGAGAGCGCTGCACCACCGGAGATACCGACGAGGATGCCCTCCTCCTTGGCGGCTCGACGTCCGAATTCGATGGCCTGGTCGAGCGTGCGCCCGAGGACCTGGCCGTACACATTCTGGTCGAGGATCTCGGGCACGAAGTTGGTGCCGAGGCCCTGCAGCTTGTGGGGAGCGGGCTTACCTTCGCGCAGCAGCGGCGACTCTTCAGGCTCCACTGCGACGACCTTGACGTCGGGGTTGCGCTCCTTCAGCACCTGGCCGACGCCGGAAATGGTGCCGCCGGTGCCGACGCCAGCGACGAAGATGTCGACCTTGCCCTCGGTGTCGTTCCAGATTTCTTCCGCAGTGGTCTTGCGGTGAATCTGGAGGTTGGCCTCATTCGCGAACTGGCGGGCGAGCACCGCGCCGCGCTCGGCCGCGATCTCGTCGGCCTTCGCCACCGCGCCCTTCATGCCCTCGGAGCCGGGGGTGAGCACGAGCTCGGCGCCGTACGCGCGCAGCAGGGCTCGGCGCTCCTTGCTCATGGATTCCGGCATGGTGAGCACGACGTTGTAGCCGCGCGCGGCGCCGGCGAACGCCAGGCCGATGCCGGTATTGCCCGACGTGGCCTCCACGATGGTGCCTCCCGGCTGCAGCTCACCGGAGGCGGCGGCAGCGTCGAGGATGGCGACGGCGATGCGGTCTTTCACAGAATTGGCTGGGTTGTAGAACTCCAGCTTGGCGGCGACGGTGGCGTTGTCGCCCGCGATACGGTTGAGCTTCACTAGCGGCGTGCGACCTACCAGTGCGGTCACGTCGGAGTAGATGTTCATACCGCTCCAAACGCCTCTGCACCCGCGGTTATTCCCATCGGCTCCAGGGCACTAGACTTCCTCGCATGATCGTCAATCACGAACGGGTATTGGTCGTCGACTACGGCGCTCAGTACGCGCAGCTCATTGCGCGTCGGGTGCGTGAAGCTCGTGTGTACTCAGAGATCGTCAGCTCGAAGCTTTCCGTCGACGAGCTCGTCGCGAAGAAACCTGCCGCCATCATTCTCTCAGGCGGGCCCTCGTCGGTGTACGCCGACGGCGCCCCGCAGGTAGATCCGGCGCTCTTCGACGCCGGCATCCCCGTCCTCGGCATCTGCTACGGTTTCCAGGCCATGGCGAAGGCGCTGGGAGGCACCGTCGCGGAAACGGGCACCCGCGAATACGGTCGTTCGGCGCTCTCCATCCAGAACAACGGATGCTTGCTGGAATCCATCCCGAACACCATCAATGTGTGGATGAGTCATGGCGACGCGGTATCCAAGGCACCCAAGGGGTTCGTCGTGCTGGCCCGCAGCGCCGGGGCGCCCGTCGCGGCCTTTGAGCACAAGGGTCGCCGCCTCGCAGGCGTGCAATGGCACCCCGAGGTGATGCACTCGCAGTGGGGGCAGCAGGTCATCGAGCACTTCCTGTACAAGATCGCTGACATCCGCCCATCCTGGACCGCGGAGACGATGGTCTCCGACGCCATCGCGGCCATCCAGGAGCAGGTGGGCGACAAGCGCGTGCTCTGCGCGCTGTCTGGCGGCGTCGACTCGGCCGTCGCTGCGGCGCTCGTGCAGCGCGCCATCGGGTCGCAGCTCACGTGTGTGTTCGTCGACCACGGTTTGCTGCGCGCCGGTGAAGCGCAGCAGGTGAAGGAAGACTTCGTGCGCGTGACGGGCGTCGACCTGATCGTCGCCGATGAGCGCAAACGCTTCCTCGACGCTCTGGCCGGTGTGAGCGACCCCGAGCAGAAGCGCAAGATTATCGGCCGCGAATTCATCCGCACCTTCGAAGCCATCGCCGCAGATCTCGCCGGCGAACGCGGCATCGAATTCCTCGTGCAGGGCACGCTGTACCCCGATGTCGTGGAATCAGGCGGCGGTGACGGCGCTGCGAATATCAAGAGCCACCACAACGTCGGCGGACTTCCCGACGACCTGCAGTTCACGCTCATCGAGCCGCTTCGCAACATGTTCAAGGACGAGGTGCGCGCGGTGGGGAGTCAGCTCGGGCTGCCCGACGAGATGGTCTGGCGCCACCCATTCCCCGGCCCCGGCCTGGCGATCCGCATCGTCGGAGAGGTCACCGGAGAGCGCCTCGAGATTCTGCGCAAGGCCGATCTGATCGCCCGCGAGGAGCTGAAGGCGGCAAACCTGGAGCGCGACATCTGGCAGTTCCCCGTCGTGCTACTCGCCGACGTGCGCTCCGTCGGCGTGCAGGGCGACGGCCGCACCTACGGACACCCGATCGTGCTGCGCCCGGTAACCAGTGAGGATGCGATGACCGCCGACTGGGCCCGCCTGCCTTACGAGCTACTCGAGAAGATTTCGACGCGCATCACTAACGAGTGTGCAGAGATCAACCGCGTCGTGCTGGACGTGACCAGCAAGCCCCCCGGCACCATCGAGTGGGAGTGAGCGGCGTCGAGTGCCTTCGCATGCATTTTCATGCTGCAGTCAGTGCCTAGAGCAGCCGTATAGTGTTGCGTTTGTAGGGTATTAACCTACAATTGAAACATGGGGAATGCGAACCATGTAGAGGCGATAGCGCGACTCTCTGAGTCAGAGGGTGTTTTCACTACGGCACAGGCTGCTCGCATGGGTATACCTCGCGACGCACTACATGACGCCGTAGCATCCGGCCGCATTGAGAGAATCATGCACGGGGCTTACCGCATGATTGGCTCCGGCTCGTCCTTTGCTGACGAGCTCACGGCGATATGGAAACTCACCGCTCCAGCCAGGTTCACCCACGAGCGGCTGCGCGTTGCCGAGTGGGACGGCATCACCGTCGGTGGGTCCACCGCATCGGCCCTTCTCGAAATCGGCGACCTGCACGTCTCGCCGTACCGGCTCTACGCGCCCCGGAGGGTAAACACCAGGAACACTGCCGTACGGTTCGCGAAACGTGCAGTACCGCGAAGTGACGTGACGTTCGTTCAGGGGTTGCCTGTGACCCGGCCGGAGCGCACCGTGTTTGACCTTGTTGTAGATGACGAGGACTTTTCCCTGGTTGCCGACGTGCTGCGGGACGCATGGCAGGCAGACCGAGGCTTCGGTTTCAAGAAGCTTAGGGAGCTTCTAGGGGGCCGCTACGAGAAAGAGAGAGCAGAGAACCTCTACCGAAGCCTCTTGGCGGATTCGGGTCTAGCCGACGAGGAAGAGACGCTATGACGTACGAAAGCGCAGCAGCGCTGGAGATGGCTCACACAACTGGCCCGTGAGCTATTCGACCCCGCCCTTGCAGGGATGGCAGATGGCTTGACGTGGAATCCAAGTACGACAACGTGGGAGGAGAAAACCTACTGTGACAAGCAGTAAGGCGGCGCCCCTCGTCGACAGCGAGGAGCCATCCGAGGTTGCGAGTGGGAATGATAGTCCTGAAACATGCAGTGCGGGTGGTCACAGTTGTGACCACCCGCACTGGGTTTAGACGTTGGAAAGTGGCTTAGCCTCAGGCCTTATTCTTGTTCACGAGCCCGAAGACTACGAGCACGACGATTGCGCCGATGACAGCGCTGATCAGGCCGCTGATGGACCAGATGTTGTCGAAGGAATCGCCAGTCATGAGTTGGCCGATGAGGCCGCCTACGAAGGCGCCCACGATGCCGAGGATAGTAGTCAGGATGAACCCGCCGCCCTGCTTGCCGGGGACGATGGCTTTCGCAATTGCGCCAGCAATGAGACCAACGACGAGGTACGCAATAAGAGTCATAGCTACACCATTGCACACCAGGGGTTCATATCCAAGGCGTTAGCCCACCAAAGTGCACGTTTCCTCCATTAGCAAACAAGCTGTTATCGTCCGGGCCATGGAGATTCTGCGTGATGTGCTGCTGTTGTTGCACTTGGTTGGATTCGCGGCCCTGTTTGGTGGCGCCTTTGTACAGCTGAAGGGCCCGGTGCGTTCCATCAACCCGGCGATGTGGCACGGAGCGCTGACGATGCTCATCAGTGGTCTGTTGCTCGTCGCTGTGAATGAAATGCGCGACGCAGATGTGAACCACATGAAGGTGGGAATCAAGCTCGTCGTGCTTTTGGTGGTGTTTGGTTGCGTACTGGCTCAGCGCTCGAAGGAGCAGGTCAGCAACGGCATCTTCTTCACGATCTTTGGGCTCACGTTCCTCAACGCGGCCATCGCCGTGTTTGTGTGATCAGAAGATAGGGCGCCAGGGGCTGAGGAACGCTTCCGTGAGCTTCGCCACCCACGAGCGTTGCTGCCACATGTCGAGCGTAAGTTCGTAGCAATTCGACAGGTCCATGTGGAAGATCTCTTCCATGTGGGCGGCGAGGGTTTCGTCGGCGATTTCGAGGTTGGCCTCGTAGTTACCGACGAGGCTCAGCCGGTCGAGGTTCGCGGTGCCGATGGTCACCCACGCGCCGTCCATCGTCGCCGTTTTGGCGTGCACCATGGCGTGTTCGTAGAGGAAGAGGCGGATGCCCGCCCGTAATAGGCGCGTGTACCAGCCGCGGGAGAGCCAGTCGGCCACCACGTGGTTCGAGCGTTCGGGGACGATGATGCGCACATCAACCCCCCGCAGCGACGCCTGGCGCAGTGCGTCGATGAGGTCGTCGTCGGGAATGAGGTAGGCGTGGGTCATCCAGATGCGATCAGTGGCGCGGTCGATGGCCTCGAGGTACATATTGCGGATGGGATAGACCGCGATACGCGGCGAGTTGCGGTGGATGCGCAACTTTGAGAACCAGCTCCGTCTGGGGTTCTGGTCGATGACGGGGTGCTGCTTGCGACGGTGGTTGTTCCAGAAGTCGATGAACGCATTCTCGAGCTCCGAGGCATCGGGGCCGACGACCCGCAGATGGGTGTCGCGCCAGCCCGTGGCGTAGAGGCTGCCGACGTTGTAGCCCCCGATGAATCCGATTTTGCCGTCGACGACGAGTAGCTTGCGGTGGTCGAATCCCCAATTCCGCGGGCCGAACATGCCGCGAACGATGGGGAAGCGCAGCTGGTGAATGCCTTTCGGGAACTGGTAAAACTTGCGGCTGACCACGAGGTTCGCGAAGGTATCCCAGATGACGTACACGTCGACGCCGCGCTTGGAGGCGCGAATGAGGGCATCTTTGACGCGCTTGCCCCATTGGTCGGATTTCCAGATGAACGTCTCGAAGTAGACGCGGTCGGTGGCCGCGTCGATGGCTTCGATCATGTCTTCGTAGAGATCTTGGCCGTAGGTGTACACCTGCAGTTCGTTGCCGTCGATGAGGATGGGCTGCGGCTCGCTGGTGGGGAACTTGCGCGATTTACGGTGTTTTTTGCGCAGTGCCTCGAAGCCGGTGAGGGCAGCCATAAGGATGATCTGCGCGATGACCACGAATACTGCGCCACGGCTGACCACCGTGCCCAGACGCTGGCGAGTGGAGGGGCGATACGGTGCAGGCATGGTGCTCAGCCTAGACCACGAACGAAGCGTTGAGTCAGTGGTGCACAGTAGGCTTGGCAACGCCATGTCTGAATCGCTATTTCCCGACCTCGCCGCCGTCTTCCAGCCGGAGTCATCATCCGGGGCAGAGCCCCCGCGTGAGCGCACTGGGAGCGTTCGCCATGTCTCCGACGAGGAGCTGCTCGATGGTTTGAACGCGCCCCAGCGTCGCGCCGTCACGCACGCCGGGGGTCCGGTGCTCGTCGTGGCTGGTGCCGGCTCTGGGAAGACGCGGGTGCTCACCAGGCGCATCGCCTACCTCGTCGGGCATGGCGACGTCCACCCCGGCTCAATTCTGGCCATCACCTTCACCAACAAGGCCGCCGCCGAGATGCGCGAGCGCGTGATTGAGCTCGTCGGCAACCGGGCGAAGCTGATGTGGGTGTCCACCTTCCACTCGGCGTGCGTGCGCATCTTGCGCGCTGACATCGACCGCTTCGGCCTGCCCAAGAGCTTTTCGATCTACGACGACGCCGACGCCAAGCGCCTCATGTCGCTCGTGCTGCGCGACTTGGAGGCCGACTCGAAGCGGTTCCCCGTGCGCAGCGTGCTCAATGCAGTGAGCAACTACAAGAACGAACTCGTCGATCACGAAACCGCGCAGGCACAGGCGGTCACCCCGCAACAGAAGGTCTACGCCGAGGCCTACGCCGCCTACCAGGCGCGGCTCCAAACAGCCGGAGCGCTGGATTTCGACGACCTCATCATGACGACGGTCAACCTCCTGCAAGCATTCCCCGACGTGCGCGAGCGGTACCGTCGCCGATTCCGCCACGTCCTCGTCGATGAGTACCAAGACACCAACCACGCCCAGTACGCGCTGGTGAGGGAACTGTGTGGCGAGGCCACCGTCGGGCTCGCTGACGGCACGCCGACGGTAGAGCCCGCGGAGCTGATGGTGGTGGGTGACTCCGACCAGTCCATCTACGCGTTCCGGGGCGCCACCATCCGCAACATTCTCGATTTCGAGGCCGATTTCCCGGGCGCCGAGACCATCGTGCTGGACCAGAATTACCGCTCGACGGGCAACGTGCTCACCGCTGCCAACGCCGTCATCGCCCGCAACAAGGGGCGGCGCGACAAGCAGCTATGGAGCGATCTCGGCGAGGGTGAGCCCATCGTCGGGTGGGTTGCCGATTCGGAGCACGACGAGGCGCAGTTCATCGCGACGGAGATCGACCGCCTGCGTGATGAGCGGGTCAGCAACTACGGCGACACCGCGGTGTTTTACCGCACGAACGCGCAGTCTCGAGCGTTGGAGGAGGTGTTCATCCGCGTTGGGCTGCCATACAAGGTGGTGGGCGGCGTGCGCTTCTACGAGCGCAAAGAGATCAAGGACGCCATCGCGTACCTGCGGGCTGTGGTGAACCCCGCCGACGACGTGTCGGTGCGTCGCATTCTGAACGTGCCGAAGCGCGGCATCGGCGACCGGGCGGAGTCCGCCGTCGCGAATCTCGCGGCGCGGGAACGCATCCCGTTTTTCGAGGCGCTGCGACGAGCCGACGAGGCCCAGCTCGCCACACGCAGCCTCAACCAGATCAAGGCGTTCGTCGACATCATCGACCAGGCGCGCGCCAATGCCGACGCGGGGGAGAGCGCCGACGAGGTGCTGCTCGGGCTGCTCAAAGAGTCGAAGTACGTGCCGGAGCTGCAGGCATCGACCGACCCCCAGGACGCCACCCGGCTGGAGAACCTCGAAGAGCTTGTGAACGTCGCGGCAGAGTTCGTCGCCGCAGCGAACACCGTCGATCTCGACGAAGAGGAAGGCTCGGAGCTGATCGCGGGCATGCCCGAGCCTGATGACTCCATCGAGGCGTTTTTGGAGCGGGTGGCGCTCGTCGCTGATTCCGACCAGGTACCCGACGACGACTCCGGCGTGGTGACGCTCATGACGCTGCACACCGCGAAGGGGCTCGAGTTCGATACCGTGTTCCTCACTGGTTTGGAAGAGGGCATCTTCCCGCACCAGCGCGCGATGACGTCCAACGACGAGCTCGAAGAAGAGCGACGGCTCGCCTACGTCGGCATCACGCGCGCCCGCAAGCGGCTCTACCTGTCGCGGGCCACAGTGCGCATGGTGTTTGGGCAGCCGATGTACAACCCCCCATCGAGGTTCCTCGACGAGATCCCCGCCCATGTGCTGGATTGGCGGCGCACGGGTGAATCCTCGACGACGTGGGCGGCGTCGGCGGCGACGCGCACGCGGCAATCGCGGTCGCGTATGCAGGAGCAGTCCGCGGGGTTTGGGAAGAGCAGCACGTCGCGTCCAGCGCTCGAAGTGAGCTCCGGCGACAAGGTGCTGCACGCCAAGTTCGGCCTCGGCACGGTGCTCGCCGTGATGGGGTTCGGCGCCGACGCCAAGGCCGACATCGACTTCGGCTCCGCGGGTATGAAGCGCATGAGCCTCAAGCATTCTCCGATGGAGAAGCTCTGAGCCGGGGCCCGCACCCGCTCCCGGTGGTTGAGTAGCCGCCGGAGGCGGCGTATCGAAACCGAGCCAGAGCGACGGACATCGTCGATAGGGAATGAGGGATTCCACCTATTTTGGTGGAATCCCTCATTCCTTCTGTGCCAGATGGTTTCGACACGGCCCTCCGGGCCGGCTCAACCATCTGGCTGCGGGGGTACCGCCAGGTCGCGTATTCCGGTGATTGAGTAGCGCCTGCGCGAGCCCCCGGTGATTGAGTAGCGCCCGAAGGGCGCGTATCGAAATCACCAGCCACGAAACTTCAAAATCCGTACGCAGATGAGGTGAAGTGCCCGATTTCGGGGGGGTGGTCAATCTGCGTACGGATTTTGAAGTTGTTCACTCGCTGCGTCTCGATACGGCGGCTACGCCGCCTACTCGACGGTCGGGGAGAGCCGCCTACTCGACGGTCGGAGCGGAGCAGGCAGGCCGACACCACGGCCGGGACACCAGGCTCAGCGCGCGCCCAGGCTGCGCAGGAAGGTCATCGGGTTGGATGCAGAGTAGACGTCGCCGGGCGTGGTGCCGTTGGGGTAGTACTCGAAGTGCAGGTGGGGGCCGAAGGCTCGGCCGGTTGCGCCCACGTAGCCGATGATCTGGCCGGGCTTCACTGCTTCGCCGGGAGAAACGACGCGGCGTGACAGGTGTGCGGAGAGCGTGGCTCCAGTCTTGTGCTGAATCACCACGTTGGTGCCCGCCCACGAGCCAGCGGTGGAGCTGAGGACCACACCGGAGGAGACGGCGTACACCGGCGTTCCAACCGGGGCTGGGAAATCCTGACCGGTGTGGTAGCGGGCCCACAGGCCGCGTTGACCGAAGCCGGCGCCGATCCGGAAGTTCTGCTTCACGGGCATCGAGGCGCCGCTGGAGCTGAGTGCAGCGACATCTTCGGTGCTCATCCCAGTCACGGCATTGCCTTTGGCTTTACGCGCCGCCTCGAGCGCCTTCTCGGCTTCCTCGGCTTCCTTCTTCAGCTTGGCGGCCTGCTTGCTGACCAGCTTCAAGTCTTCGTCCATGAGACGCTCGCGCTCCTGCGCGCTGTCTTTCGTCTCCGCAGCGAGCGCGTCGCTCGCCGCCTCGTCAATCGATGCGGTGCGCTTGCGGGCGTTCTCGTTGGCTGCCGCGCCGCTGATGCTCTCACGCAGTGCGCTGCGTGACGCGTCCTTCGAGCGGTCAGCAAAGCCGAGACGTGCGGCTTCCACCGCAGCAGCGGGTACGGCGCCATCGGCATCGATGGACTCGAGCGATGCGTCCTGACCGCTGCGGGATACGAACGCGAACGTGAAGAGGGTTCCCACGGCGAGGGTGCTGGCGACGACGCCGGCAATGGCGCCCTTACCCAGCTTCCGTGCGCGACGGCCGCGCTTCGCGCGCTGGGGTGCCGACGTGATGTCCTCGATGTCGTCGTCGAGGATGGCATCGGTGACACCGCGTCGCGGTGCGCTTCCGGAAACTGCGCTCACGTTACTCCTCAAAAATCTGGAACCGAACGGAACCTTAGCATTTCTCAGGTTATTCTCAAACACCGGGTCAAGATATTGCCAACCGATGTGATGCCCTGGGGCCAGCTGCAAGTGTACGCGGACCACCTAGTACCCTGGTGACGCAAGAAATCATCCCCTCCCTGAGGAGTCATAGTGGATCTCCTGGAATACCAGGCGCGCGCCCTGTTCGAACGCTTCGGCGTTCCCGTGCTACCGGGCCGCACAGCTACGAACGTCAATGAAGCTCTCGAAGCCCATGAAACCCTCGGCAGCGGCACCGTTGTCGTGAAGGCTCAGGTCCGCACTGGCGGACGCGGCAAGGCCGGCGGCGTCAAGGTCGCCAAGTCTAGGGACGAAGTCGCTCAGGTTGCTGAGCAGATCCTCGGTCTGGACATCAAGGGCCACACCGTCGAAACCGTGATGTTGAGCCCCGGGGCGCAGATCGCCGAGGAATTCTACTTCTCCATCCTGCTCGACCGCGCCCAGCGTTGTTTCCTGGCTATGTGCAGCCTCGAAGGCGGCATGGATATTGAGATGCTCGCGAAAGAACGCCCCGAGGCACTCGCGAAAGTGGAACTCGACCCCATCGTCGGTATCGACGAGGCCAAGGCCGCTGAAATCCTCAAGGCAGCCGGCTTCAAGGAGGAGGACTACGAGCGCATCGGCGCCGTCCTCCAGAAGCTGTGGAAGACCTTCAAGGAAACCGACGCCACCCTCGTCGAAGTGAACCCCCTCGTGCGCACTGCCTCCGGCTTGGTGCTGGCGCTCGACGGCAAGGTCACCCTCGACGATAACGCCGACTTCCGCCACGCCGACCGTGACGAATACCATCAGTCCTCCGGTGCGGCAGACCTCGAGAAGCAGGCCAAGGAATACGGGCTCCAGTACGTGAAACTCGACGGCACCGTCGGCATCATCGGCAACGGCGCGGGCCTCGTCATGAGCACCCTCGACGTCGTGGCCGGCGCTGGCGAGGATCTCCCCGGCCAGCCCAAGCCCGCCAACTTCCTCGACATCGGCGGCGGCGCATCGGCCGAGGTGATGGCCAACGGTCTGCGCATCATCATGTCCGATCCCCAGGTGAAGTCGGTGTTCGTCAACGTCTTCGGCGGCATCACCGCCTGCAACGACGTGGCCAACGGCATCGTGAACGCCCTCGACATCCTGGGCGATGAAGCCAAGCTGCCCATCGTCGTGCGTCTCGACGGCAACGCGGTCGACGTCGGTCTCCAGATCCTCGCCGATCGGAATCACCCGCTGATTACCGTCGTCGACACCATGGACGGCGCTGCCCGCAAGGCAGCCGAACTCGCGAGCGAAGGGAACTGAAACCCATGTCCATCTTCATTGACAAGAACAGCCGCGTCATCGTCCAGGGCATGACGGGCAAAGAAGGCCGTAAGCACACGCAGCGCATGATTATGTCCGGCACCCGCATCGTCGGTGGTGTGACCCCGGGCAAGGGCGGCGAGTCGGTGCTCTTCGAAGAAGACCCGGTACCCGTATTCAACACCGTCGGTGAGGCGAAGGAAGCCACCGGCGCCAACGTCTCCGTCGTATTCGTGCCGCCGAAGTTCGCCAAGGGCGCAGTGCTCGAGGCAATCGAGGCGGAGATGGAGCTCGTCGTCGTCATCACCGAGGGCATCCCGGTGCACGACACCGTCGAGTTCTACACCGCTGCCAAGAAGTCGGGCAAGACCCGCCTCATCGGCCCGAACTGCCCCGGCCTCATCTCTCCCGGACAGTCGAACGCCGGCATCATCCCCGCGACGATCACCGGCCCCGGCCGACTCGGCCTCGTGTCGAAGTCGGGAACCTTGACCTACCAGATGATGTACGAGCTGCGTGACCTCGGCTTCACCACCGCCGTCGGTATCGGTGGCGACCCGGTCGTCGGCACCATGCACATCGACTGCCTCAAGGCATTCGAGGACGATCCGGACACGGACGCCATCGTGATGATCGGTGAGATCGGTGGCGACGCGGAGGAGCGCGCCGCTGCCTACATTAAGGAGAACATCACGAAGCCGGTCGTCGGGTACATCGCTGGCTTCACCGCGCCTCCCGGCAAGACGATGGGCCACGCTGGCGCCATCATCACCGGCTCGGCCGGCACCGCCCGCGCGAAGAAGGAAGCCCTCGAGGCTGCTGGCGTGCGCGTGGGTGAGACGCCGTCGCAGGCGGCTGACCTCGTCCGCGAGGCAGTGGCGAAGCTCGACAAGTAGGCTTCGAACCCCTAACAAACGCGAGCGGCGGCCCCCACTTGAGGGGCCGCCGCTTCGTCGTTCATCAGTCGCCTTGACCGACGCGCACGCCGGCGCGCTCGATGACCTTGGCGAAGTTCTCTTCGGAGAACCGGAAATCCTTGGTAACCGTGGCCATGAGGTACACCACCTTATTCTTCCTCTGCGAGATGGCGACCTGGTAGAACACAGCACCCTTCTCGCTCTCACGCTCAATCAGCAGCGCCTTCGCGCCCGACGGCGCCTTGAGCGACGTCGTCTTCGTGCCCATGACACGAGACTTACACTGGTCGATACCCTCGCCGAGCTTGGTGGCGAAGTTGGCTGCCCCGTTCTCGTCCTGGAAGGTGAACACGAACTCGTCGAGGCCGAACTGCTCAGGCGTGCTGTCATCCTGCGTGATGAGGTAGGTGGCCTGCTGGCGTTTCGTCGGCCCGGACTCAGAAGCTAGCGTCATGTTCTCGCAGCCGGTGCCCTTGCTCGTGAGCTCGGTGGGTGGCTGCGTAGTCCATAGTCCAGCGCCCGCCTTGATGCGGGGCAGATCGGAGGGAATGAGCCATCCGCGCGGCTCCACGGGAGGCACGCTGGCAGGCTCGACGGTGGCCTTGGCCGCGTCGCAGGTACCGGCCTTGCCACACAGCTGGGTGGCCGATCGCTGCACCGCGTCCGCCAAGTGCTGGGGTGTAACGCTGCCGTCGGTGGAGACCACGTCGAGGATGCTCACCAGGTTGCCGCTCCTCGTCAGCAGCAGGTCGTGGTGCTTGCGCGGCTCCGACTCTTCGACCACCGAGATCTGCATTGCTTCGTCGCTGATCCCGGTGACCTTCGACGAAGAAAGCACCAGGGTGGGCACCTCGTCGCATCTCGCCAGCGCTGCGGCGCGTTCGTTGAATACCTGTTCCGCGTTGGCTTCCGTAGGGAACGCGTCGAGCTGGTGCAGCAAAGCGAGTTGGTTGTCTTGCGTGGTGCCCAGCGTGCGCTGGAGTGAGTCGAGGCGCTCCGCGTCGGAAGCTTCCGTGCTGAGGCATGCTGGCCGCGCCGTATGTGTCTCGATGGAATCCGTCGTGCCGGTGATGGCCCAGTCGGCGTTGGCTGACACCTTCTTCGCATCCGCGACGCTCACGAGGTCGTCCTGCATCACGCGCGGCAGCTGAGGCGAGGCGCTAATCGTCGGCGAGGGGCTGTTCGATGGGGCTGGGTCAGCGGGCTGCGTCTGATTGAATCCGAGGAACCCTGCGGCAACTGCAAGCACCGCGACGGCCACGCCCGCGGCGGTCATGGCGGGCAGATGAGCCCGGTACCACGGCATGCTCTCGCTGGGCTCTACACGTTCCTCGACGACGGCAGTGGGCGATTCTGGAACCCACTCGGAGGCTTCGGGCGGAGTGATGGAGCTCATGGCCGAGCGCCTCGGGTGAGGCCTCGGGCCCTCGACGAAGCCCTCGCCGTGCTCCGGCAGCACCGGCCCCGGCACGGGGGAGGGTGTGGACATGGGCTCATCGAGCGATGTGTCGGCATCGTCGAAGGGTAAGGAGCGCCGTGCCCGTGCCGGGGGATCGCTGGGCTCGCCGCTAGGGCGTGCGAAGGGGTTCTCGTCGCGTCCTTCGGCAGCGGAGGGCTGGTCCGCGCTATCGTCGGGTGCGAGTGCCCGGCGCGGACGCACGTTGTCGTCAGACATGTGCTCGACCATCCTTCCTGGATTCCTCCATGAGATCCTAGGTTACCGGGCGTGACGCAAGTGACCACATCTGCAGGAGGTGACCCGTGGCCGACGTGACGCGCACGGTAGCAGTCGACGTCGATGATCGGGAGGAGCCTCAGGCGCGGGGCTTTTCGTGGCCATGGCCCGTGCTGACCGCCGTGGGCGCGGCGGGCGTCGCTCTGATCGGGTGGATCATCCTCGCCGGTGCAAGCACCCTTGCCTGGCTCGGCGACGGGGACGCCGGTTTCGTGGAGATGCTTCGCCTCGCCACATCTGTGTTCGCGCTCGCCCACGGGGTGCCGGTAGACATCGCCGGCCAGCAGGTCTCGCTCGTCCCGTTGGGCCTCACCGGCGTGCTGATATTCCTCTCGCTGCCCATAGTGAGCGCGTCGGCGCGACGGGCGGCTGTTACCGATGGTGAGGAAGATGCCGACGGAACGGTCCACGTCGACGTCGAATCCACGCTGTGGAAGGTGGCTGGCCTCCACGCAGGCACCTACGCGGTGACCGTCGCAATACTCGACGGCGCCCTGCTCGGCGGCTCTGTGGGGGCGCGCTCACTGCTGGGTGGCCTCGTCATTGGGCTCATCGCTGGGCTGTGGGGCGCGGCGAACGGCCTGAACCACGATCCCACAGCGCACTGGCCCGAGTGGCTGCAGGCGGTGCCCAGGGCCATGGGCGCAACCATGATGGTGTTGGTGACGGGTGGCCTCGTCGCCGTCGGCATCGCGGTGTTCGTCGGACGGGCGCGCATCGTCGACGTGGCCTCCGGGCTCGGCATCGATGCGCCCGGCGTGATCGCGCTGTCGGTGCTGCACCTGCTCTACTTGCCGAACCTGATGTTGTGGGCGTGCTCCTGGATTCTGGGCGCGGGCATCACACTCGGCGATGGCTCGCTGCTCTCGCTGCACATCACCGATGTCGGGTTGCTCCCCGCACTTCCCGTGCTCGGAGCCGTTCCTGAACCAGGCCTCATGCCGAAGGCCATGCTGTGGTGGCTGGCGGTAGGCGTCGTCGCTGGCGCGCTGGCCGGACTGGTGGTCGCGTGGGCGCGGCCACGCGCGCGGTTCGACGAGACCGCGGTCGCAGGAGGCCTCGCGGGTATCGTCGCAGGGCTGCTGCTGACGCTGCTCGCGTCGCTGGCCAGCGGCGGGATCGGCGTCGATCGCCTCGCGCACATCGGGGCCCGCGTCGACCAATTGCTCATTTTCGCGCCCGTGCTGCTCGGTCTGTCGGGCCTCGTCGCGGGGCTCATCCTCGGTCTGATCCGCCGTCCGGGCAGCGGCGACGACGACGCGCGGCCCCGCACGCGGCTCACCCTCGTCGAAGAGACCACCGGCATCGTGAAGGAGGACACATGATCGACGTCGTAGTGCTGGCCTCAGGCTCGGGCACGCTCACGCAGGCGCTCATCGACGCCATCGAGGCGGGCGAGGTGGATGCGCGCATCGTCGCTGTCATCTCCGACCAGCCCACCGCCGGCGTCTTGGAGCGCGCACGCAGCCACGGCATCGATGCCGTCGCCCACCCCCTGCCCAAGGGCGCTGACCGCGAGGCGTGGGATCGCGAGCTGGCACATATCGTCGGACGATACGAGCCGGATCTTGTTGCATCCGCCGGCTTCATGAAGCTGCTTGGCCCCCATTTTCTCGCCCGCTTTGAGGGGAGAACCATCAACACCCACCCGGCGCTGCTGCCGAGCTTCCCGGGCATGCACGGCGCCCGCGACGCGCTGCGTGCCGGGGTGAAGATAACGGGGGCGACGGTGTTCGTCGTCGACGCCGGAGTGGACACCGGTAGGATCTTGGCCCAGGGCGCCGTCGACGTGCTCGACGACGACTCGGTCGAATCGCTCCACGAGCGCATCAAGGTTGTGGAGCGACGATTGTTGGTCGAAGTCGTTCGCAATTGGAGGAAGTAATGGCTGGACGTACACCCCTGCAGCGCGCTCTCGTGAGCGTCTACAACAAGGACGGGCTCGTCGATATCGGGCAAGACCTCGCCGCCGCTGGTGTGGAGATCGTCTCCACCGGGTCCACTGCGCGAGTGCTTGCGGAGGCAGGTGTGCCGGTGGTGCCCGTCGAAACGGTCACCGGGTTCCCGGAGTGCCTGGACGGCCGCGTGAAAACCCTCCACCCGAAGATCCACGCTGGCATTCTCGCCGACCGTCGGCTCGACTCCCACCGCTCCCAGCTCGACGAACTCGACGTCCGCCCGTTCGACGTTGTCATCACCAACTTGTACCCCTTCGTCGAGACGGTGGCCTCCGGCGCATCCTTCGACGAGGTCATCGAGCAGATCGACATCGGCGGCCCGACGATGGTGCGCGCCGCCGCCAAGAACCACGCGTCCGTTGCGGTCATCACCGACGCCTCGCAGTACGCCGGCCTCCGCGAGGCGCTCGCGAACGGTGGCTACACCGTCGAAGAGCGCCGGCAGCTCGCCGTCGAAGCGTTCCGGCACACCGCCAACTACGACGTCGCCGTCGCCACCTGGCTCGGCGGGCAGGGAGAAGGCGACGAGGCCCCCGCCTGGTACGGCGCCACCTACGAGAAGACCGCAGACCTCCGCTACGGCGAGAACGCGCACCAGCGTGCCGCCCTCTACCGTGACGCGAGCGGCGGTGGCTTGGCCGGTGCGGAACAGCTGCACGGCAAGGCCATGAGCTACAACAACTACGTCGACGCCGACGCCGCCTACCGCGCGGCATACGACCACGCCAGCCCCTGCGTCGCCATCATCAAGCACGCAAACCCGTGCGGCATTGCCGTCGGAGCTGACGTCGCCGAGGCCCACCGCAAGGCCCACGCCTGCGATTCCGTCTCCGCATTCGGCGGCGTCATCGCCTGCAACCGCCCCGTCTCGCTCGCCATGGCAGAACAGGTGGCGGAGATCTTCACCGAGGTGATCGTCGCGCCCGGCTATGAGCAGGGGGCCGTGGAGGCGCTCAGCAAGAAGAAGAACATCCGCATCCTGGTGGCCGAGGCTCCCCAGCGCACCGGGCAGGCGTCGCGCGAAATTAGCGGCGGGCTGCTTCGTCAAGACATCGACGCCATCGACGCCGACGGCGACAACCCTGCCAACTGGACGCTGGCCTGCGGGGACGCCGTCGACGAAGCCACGCTCCGCGACCTCGAGTTCGCATGGCGCGCCGTGCGCTCGGTGAAGTCGAACGCGATCTTGCTCGCTTCCGACGGTGCCTCCGTCGGTGTGGGCATGGGGCAGGTCAACCGGGTCGACTCCTGCCACCTTGCTGTGGACCGGGCGGGTGAGCGCGCGGCGGGCTCCGTCGCCGCATCCGATGCGTTCTTCCCGTTCGCGGACGGCCCGCAGGTACTCATCGACGCAGGCGTGCGCGCGATCGTGCAACCTGGCGGCTCCGTGCGCGACCAAGAGGTGATCGACGCCGTCACCCAAGCGGGCATCACCATGTACTTCACCGGAACCCGCCACTTCTTCCACTGAGCGAGGAGCTATGACTGCCCAGATTCTCGACGGCAAAGCCACCGCGAAGGCCATCAAGGCCGACCTCACGCAGCGGGTCGACGGGCTGCGTGCCCGCGGCTGCACTCCCGGGCTCGCCACCGTGCTGGTTGGGGACGACCTGGCCAGCCACAACTACGTGCGCATGAAGCACCGCGACTGCGAACAGGTGGGCATCGAATCCATCCAGGTGGAGCTTCCCGCCGACGCCACCGCAGCCCAGCTTGAGAACGCCATCCGGGAGCTGAACGACAACCCGGCCTGCACGGGATACATCGTGCAACTGCCCATCCCGAAGCACCTCGACGAGAACTGGGCGCTCTCGCTCATCGACCCTGACAAGGACGCCGACGGGCTGCACCCGGTGAATCTCGGGCGCCTGGTCCTGGGCGAACCCGCGACGCTGCCCTGCACGCCGCGCGGCATCGTCGAACTGGTGCGGCATCACGGCATCGACTGGCGCGGCAAGGAGGTGTGCGTCGTCGGGCGTGGCATCACCGTCGGACGCCCGCTCGGGCTGATCCTCACCCGCCGCAGCGAGAACGCGACGGTCACGCTCTGCCACACCGGAACACACGACGTCGCAAGCCACACGCGACGCGCGGACATCGTCGTCGCAGCCGCAGGCGTGCCCGGCATGGTGAGCGCGGACATGATCAAGGAAGGCGCGATCTGCATCGACGTCGGCGTCAGCCGCGTCGACGGCAAAACCACCGGCGATCTCGCGCCCGACGTGTGGAGCAAGGCGGCTTGGGTCACGCCCAACCCCGGCGGCGTGGGGCCGATGACGCGCGCAATGTTGCTCAGCAACGTCGTTGACCGCGCAGAACTGCTCCATGGCTGATAACGACCCCCTGCGCGACAAACCGGACAAGCCGGCGGACGAGGCGCCCAACAACCTCTGGCCGCTTGGGGTGTGCCTGCTGATCGTCGGGCTGGGCATCGCGTTCGGGTTCCTGGGGCACTGGCGGAAGGCGTCGATGTCGATTGCGTTGGCCATGGGCGTCGCGGGTGCGTTGCGAAGTGTGCTGCCGCGACGCATCGCGGGGCTCCTCGTCGTGCGGCGACGAGTGTTCGACGTCGTGACGTACTTTGGGCTGGCCGCGGCGATCGCCGTCGTCGCGTTCGTCGTTCCGCCAGCCAGATGATGCTGGGGACGGGGCGCGGCGTCGGTACTATGTGCGCTATGGCCACAGCGCAGACGGAACTCGACGGAGCCGACATTGAGCTGGACGACGAGCCGACACTGAAAGACCGCTACGTTCTCTTCACTGAGATGCTCGTGTTCGCGATCATCTCACTGATTGCGAGCGTGGTGCTCTCGTACGACGCCATCGTGTTGGCTGCAAATCCCGACGCGCAGCTCAACTGCTCCATCAACGCTGTGCTCGACTGCGCTACGGTCGGGAAGTCGTGGCAGGCGTCAGTGTTCGGCTTCCCGAACGCGTTTCTCGGCATGATCTCGGAACCCGTCGTGATGACGATCGCCGTCGCCTCACTGTGCAAAGTGAAGTTCCCGCGATGGTTCATGCTCACCGCCAACGGCGTGTACTTCCTTGGCTTGGTGTTCGCCTACTGGCTGCTGTACCAGTCCACGTTCGTGATCGGCGCGCTGTGCCCGTGGTGCCTCACCGTCACCATCTCCACCACGTTCGTCTTCTACTCGATGACGCAGTGGAACGTCCTGGAAGGGCGACTATTCCCGACGGGGAAGTGGCACCGTCGAGCGCTGGGCTGGGTGCGCGGCGGTTGGTTCACCATCGCGTTGATCGCTTGGTTGGCGCTCGTTCTGGCCGTCGAAGTGGTGCACTGGTTGCCCCGCTATCTCTAGTGGGTGATTGGTGCCTATCGGGGGCGCGGTAGAGTCGTCGTTGTAGGCCGACCCCAACGTTTGAGAGGACATCGAAGTGAGCACTGCAGCTCCCGTCAAGATTGCCGTGACCGGCGCAGCCGGACAGATTTGTTACAGCCTCCTTTTCCGTATTGCGAGCGGCTCGCTGCTCGGTGATCGCCCCATCGAGCTACGCCTGCTCGAAATCACTCCCGCGCTGAAGGCGCTCGAAGGCGTCGTCATGGAGCTCGACGACTGCGCCTTCCCGAACCTCGTCAACATCGAGATCGGCGACGATCCTGAGAAGGTCTTCGACGGCGTCAACATGGCCATGCTCGTGGGCGCCATGCCCCGCAAGCAGGGCATGGAGCGCTCCGATCTGCTTTCCGCCAACGGCGCCATCTTCACCGCGCAGGGCAAGGCCCTCAACAAGGTTGCCGCCGACGACGTTCGCGTGCTCGTCACGGGCAACCCCGCCAACACGAATGCGCTCATCGCCATGTCGAACGCCCCCGACATCCCGAACGATCGCTTCAACGCGCTCACCCGTCTCGACCACAACCGCGCCATCTCGCAGCTCGCCGCGAAGCTCGACGTGCCCGTCACCGAGATCACGAACATGACCATCTGGGGCAACCACTCCGCCACCCAGTACCCGGACCTGTTCAACGCCAAGGTTGGCGGCAAGTGCGCAGCCGACGCTGTGAACGACCAGGACTGGCTCGAGAACACCTTCATCCCGACGGTCGCCAAGCGCGGCGCCGCCATCATCGAAGCGCGCGGGTTGTCGTCGGCTGCCTCCGCCGCGAACGCCACCGTCGAGCACATGCGCGACTGGGCCCTGGGCACGCCTGAGGGCGACTGGGTGTCCATGTCGATCCCGTCCGACGGCTCCTACGGCGTGCCCGAGGGCCTCATCTCGTCGTTCCCCTGCACGGTGACCGACGGCAAGGTAGAGATCGTCCAGGGCCTCGAGATCAACGAGTTCTCGCGCGCCAAGATCGACGCCTCCGTCGCCGAGCTGGAAGGCGAGCGCCAGGCTGTCACCGAGCTGGGCCTCATCTGAGAGATTCTCGACGCAAGCGCCTCCGCAGCCAGTTGGTTGCGGGGGCGCTTGGCGTTTTGGGGTTCCATGCCTGGCCATGCGAGCCGTTAGGTGGCAGTTTGTCGCCCAATGATGGGCCGGAAAGCGCCAGCTAAGGGCGGCTCGTCGGAAGAAGTGTTGTCCGTTTCGACGAGACCCTGGCGCGATGCACCACTGCGCTCCGACTATGGCTGCATGTTGCCACGCATACCCATGCCCCAAGCCCTACTCGACCTCCTCGCCGCGCAACGTGGCGCCATCTCGACCGCCCAAGCGATCAACTGCGGACTCACACCGAAAGCGCTACGTCGCATCGCGCGTGACTGGACGACGCTCGCGCCGGGCCTGCACATCGTCGGCTCAGTCACATGGTGGCCATTCGCCCGGGCCGCGCTGTTGCGTGGCGGGCCCGACGCAGCCCTCGGCGGAGCGGCCGCGGCCCACGTGCTTGGTTTCGTCCAGGAGCCGCCGTCGACGATCACCGTGTGGAGCCCGCGCAGGCGTTCGCCCTTGACACATGGCAAGCTGCGGGCGGTGTACCGCAGAGGACAGCGGCACGCGTGGGGGCAGCTACGGCGCACATCGGCGGAAGCGACGCTGCTGGATCTCGCCGGTGAAGCCGACGAGTTCACGCTCGTTGAAGGCGTCACGCGCGCGTGTGCGCGTGGGGCGACCACTCCGTCGCTGTTGCGCAGAGCGCTTGAGGCGCGAGAGCGGCAGGTACGTCGAGCGCTCATCGAGCACTTGTGCGACGCGGCCGAGGACGGCGTCGAAAGCGTGCTCGAATGGCTCTTTCACGAGCGAGTGCTGCTCGCGCACGGGTTCGATCTGCCCAGTAGGCAGGTGCGCAGTGCGCAGGGGTACCGCGTCGATGTGTGGTTTGAGGATGTCGGGGTGCTCGCCGAGCTCGACGGGAGCAAATTCCACGACGGCGACGCCGACGCCGTGCGCGACAACCGGCATGCCATAGAGCTGGGCGTGGTCACCCTCCGGTTCACGTGGCGCCAAGTGCTGCGTGAGCCTTGTGCAGTGGCGCGAGTGCTGGCGCAGGCGCTGCGCACCCGCGGCTGGAAGGGCTCTTGCCGGGCATGCTCGCGCTGTTAGGTGGCAGATCCGCGCCCGTCATTGGGCGACAATCTGCCAGCTAACGCGCTGCTTGGCTGAGAACGCACATGCGGCCTGGTCCCCGTCGAGGAGGAACAGGCCGCACGTAGCGTTGCGGACGGGTCTAGTGCTCCAGCGCACCTTCGGCGCCGGCGCCGGTCATCGATCGCACCTCCATCTCGGCGCTCTGCGCCGCGAACTTGTCGCCGTCGGGCTTCACGACGGAGCCAAGCCAGCCGAGGAAGAATCCCAACGGCACCGACACAAGTGCGGGGTTATCCAGTGGGAACCACGCGAAGTCCATGTCGGGGAGCATTGCCGTGGGCGCGCCGGACACGGCGGGAGAGAAGATAATCAGCACCAAGGCGCTGATCAGGCCGCCGTAGATGGACCACAGCGAACCCGCCGTCGAGAACTTCCTCCAGTACAGCGAGTACAGGATGGATGGCAGGTTGGCCGACGCGGCGACAGCAAATGCGAGCGCCACCAGGAACGCGACGTTCATCTCCTTCGCTGCGATACCGCCCACAATGGCGAGCAGACCGATGACCACCGACGTGATGCGCGCCACCTTCACTTCCTGGCCAGGATCGGCCTTACCGTCCTTCATCACGGAGTTGTAGATGTCGTGCGCGAACGACGCGGACGCGGTGATGGTCAGGCCCGCCACAACGGCGAGGATCGTCGCGAACGCCACGCCGGCAATCACGGCCATGAGGATCTCGCCACCGAGATGGAATGCCAGTGCGGGGGCGGCCGCGTTGGCGCCACCAGGCATGCTCTTGATGGCATCGGGGCCGACGAGCCACGCCGCGGCGTAGCCGAGCACCATCGTCATCAGGTAGAAGGAACCGATGAGGATGATGGCCCAGGTCACCGACTTGCGGGCTTCCTTCGCCGTCGGCACCGTGTAGAAGCGCATCAGCACGTGCGGCAGGCCCGAGGCGCCCAGCACGAGCGCCAGCGAGAGCGAAATGAAGCCAGGGATGTTCGATCCATACTTGCCCATCGGGTCCAGGATCTTCTCGCCGATTCCGCTCTCCGAAGCCTTATGAGTCTCGACGGCGTTCGAGAGCAACTCGGAGATGTTGAACCCGGTGCTGATGAGAATCCAGATGGTCATGATGAGCACGCCGGCGATGAGGAGCACTGCCTTGATCATCTGCACCCAGGTGGTGCCCTTCATGCCACCGATGAGCACGTAGGCCACCATCAAGACGCCGACGATGGCGATCACCAGGCTCTGCTGCATCCCGCCGTCAATGCCGAGCAGGAGCGACACGAGGCCACCCGCGCCCGCCATCTGGGCCAGCAAATAGAAGAAAGAGACGGCCAGCGTGGACAGCGCAGCCGCCATACGCACCGGCTTTTGGCGCATGCGGAAGCTGAGCACGTCGGCCATGGTGTAGCGGCCGGTGTTGCGCAGTGGCTCAGCGACGAGCAGCAGCGCCACCAGCCAGGCCACAAAGAAGCCGATGGAGTAGAGGAAGCCGTCGTAGCCAGTCAGTGCGACGGCGCCGACGATGCCCAGGAACGAAGCCGCGGAGAGATAGTCGCCCGCGATGGCGAAACCGTTTTGCGTGCCGGAGAATTGCGCGCCACCGGTGTAGAAATCTCCCGACTTCTTCTTGTGGCTACCGCTCGTGACGCGAACCACAACGAACAGTGTGACGACGACGAAGCCAACGAAGATGGAAATATTGATGATGGGATTGCCCACCTGAGATTCGAGCAGATGCATCATCGCGCGCTCCTCTCCAGTTGATCACGCAGTTCTTCCGCCAGGGGGTCCACCTTGTGGTTCATGTGGCGGATGTACAGCCAGGTGATCAGGAAGGTGGTGACGAACTGCAGGAAGCCCATGATGAACCCGATGTTGATCGAGCCCACGACGCGGATGGACATGAAGTCTTGTGCCAGCGTCGACAGCAGAACGTAGAGCGCGTACCAGATAAAGAAGGCAGCGGTCATGGGGAATGCGAACCCACGGAACACCTTCTTGAGGTGGGCGAACTCAGGTGAGTTCTGGACTCGCTGGAACTCCTCCGCCGGAATAGTTCCCCTCGGCTCAATACGGGGAGATGGTTGTTGATCGGTCATGCGGTGACTCCTTTGTGCCGCTCGTGGCCGGTTGACTGCAACGAGGATGCACGACAAATGGGTCACATGACAAGGGTTATGACAGAAATCATGTCCGCCATCGGCGAGCAGGAGCGTCGATTGCGGAATGCAATAGGCTAATCGCATGTCTGACTTAGTTCTCTCGCTGCGATGCCCTGACAGGTCGGGGCTGATCCACGCCATGACCGCTGGCGTAGTCTCGGTGGGTGGCAACATCGTCGAGATGCAGCAGTTCGCGTCACCGGATTCCGGGCAGTTCTTCGCCCGCGTGGAAGTGCAAGGGGCAACTGCACCCGAACTGGAGCGTGCCGTTCACGAGCAGATGGATCAATACCAGGCGACGTTTCGTGTCGACGTTGCAGGGCGGGAGGTGCGTACTCTCGTTCTCGCGTCGAAGGCGGGGCACGCTCTCAACGACCTCCTATTCCGGTCACGCTCCGGCGCACTGCCCATCGACGTGTTGGGGGTGATGGCGAACCACGACGTACTCGCGCCCTTGGCGGAGTTCTACGACGTGCCATTCACCCACCGAAACGTGTCGCCGGACACGAAAGCGCAGTTTGAGGCTGAGGTGCGCCAATTCGTCGTCGAGCACGACGTTGAGCTGGTCGTGCTGGCACGGTACATGCAGATTCTCAGCCCCGAATTGTGTGAGTTCCTCGCCGGGCGCGCCATCAACATCCACCACTCATTCCTGCCTGGCTTCAAGGGTGCAAACCCGTACCGACAGGCGCATAACCGCGGGGTGAAGTTGATTGGTGCGACGGCGCACTTCGTCACCAGTGACCTCGATGAAGGCCCGATCATCGAACAGAACGTCACCCGGGTGGACCATTCGATGAATGTGTCCAAGCTCGTCAGCAAGGGGCAGACGCAGGAATCGCAGACGTTGGCCGAGGCAGTGCGGCTCTTTGCAGAACACCGGGTATTGCTCGACGGCGACCGGACCGTGATTTTCCGGTAATCATCTATGGCTTTAGACATCGCGCTCATTGCGCTCTTCATCCTCATCGGTGGCACTTTTGCGGCTGCCGAAATGGCCCTCGTTACCCTTCGTGATTCCCAGGTGCGGCAGCTCAGCACGCGCGGACAGCGTGGGCAGGCCATCGAGAAGCTTACCGACAACCCGAACAACTTCCTCTCTGCGGTGCAGATCGGGGTTACCGTCTCGGGCTTTCTATCAGCGTCGTTCGGTGCCTCGTCGATCGCCCCGCGTGTCGTTCCGTGGCTGGTGTCGTGGGGCGTTCCTTCCGGGCTTGCAGACACGCTAGCCCTCGTCGGGTTGACGCTGGTGATCGCCTACTTCTCCATCGTCGTTGGCGAGTTGACGGCCAAGCGCCTCGCCATGCAGCGGGCTGAATCATTCTCGCTGATGCTGGCCCCGATGGTTGCTGGTATCGCGACGCTGATGCGCCCCGTCATTTGGCTGCTCGACGTGTCAACAAACGCGCTGGTGCGTGTGCTCGGCGGTGACCCCAAACAGGCGAGGGAAGTCGTCACCGACGAAGAGCTGCGGCAGATGGTGTCGAGCTCCGAGACACTCGGCGACGAGGAACGTCGCATCGTCGATGAGGTGTTCCAGGCCGGCGAGTTGAGCCTCCGCGAGGTGATGGTTCCCCGCACCGAGGTCGACTTTCTGCCCGCCGACATGCCTATCCAAAAGGCCTACCGAGAGGTGCGCGGGGCACCGCGTTCTCGCTACCCAGTGACGGATGGATCGACGGACAAGGTGATCGGTTTCTTGCACGTACGCGATCTGATGGACGTGGAGGGAACCGCGCGTGGCGGCGACGTGCGCAGCATCGTGCGCCCCATCCTGCACCTGCCAGAAACCATGCGCATCCTCCCCGCGATGACTGCCATGCGAAAGGGAAGCATGCACATTGCCGTCGTACGTGACGAGTACGGCGGTACCGCGGGCATCGTCACGATGGAAGACCTCATGGAGGAACTGATCGGCGATATCACCGACGAGTACGACGTGCCGGAGCCGCGGGCGCATCTGCAGGTGAACCAGTTCGACGGGCTCGCCACCATCGAGGAGTTCGCCGATGCCACGGGCTTCGTGATCCCCGAGGGGCCGTACGACACCGTCGCTGGCTACTTCATGGCGGTGTTGGGTGCGTTGCCGGAGGTGGGCTCGCGCATCTGCGTCGGACTAGCGCCGAGCGAGATGCCTGCGGAGCCGGTCACCGTCGATTTCACCTTCGAAGTGACGGAGATGGATGGCAGGCGGGCTGCGTGGTTCTCTGTCCGCAGGGAAGACTCCCATGCTTGACGACGGTTCGGAGCTGTTGACGGGACCGGGCGTGGGCGATCTGCTCAAAGCAGCTGTGCGCCACGCGGGCGGTGAGCTGGTGAGCTGGAGCTTAGACCACGTCGATCAAGCCCCGGATCAGTACACCACTGCTACCTACATGGCGAAGGTCCGCTGGCCGCACGGTGAACGGGACGAGCTGCTCGGTGTGTCGGCACGATCGGGCGGACAGACCACCCCGTCGGATGCGAACGCGCAGATTTTCAACGACGGCAACCGCCGCGTCGCGGTGTGGCTGTACCCGAACGATCCCGACTTGCCTGGTCTCGCTCGAGCTGCCTTCCCCGATCGCATGGCTGAGGTGCTGAACCAGGGGAAGGTGTTCAGCCGACCCATCACGGGCGAGCAGCTTTCGCTGTCCATGATTGGGTACCGGCCGCGGCGTCGAGCCGTCGTCAAAGTGGTGGCGGAGTCGCAGGTGTTCTATGTGAAGGTGCTGCGGGAACGTCTCTTCCCCGACGTGCACCACAAGCACACGTTGCTCCTCGACGCGGGCATACCCGCGCCCGAAGTGGCAATGACTGCGCCGGACTACCTCCTGGTGACGCGCGAGTTGCCGGGCATGTCGCTGGCGCGGGCGCTCTTCGAGCCGGGAGATCCGTGCCAGGCTGAAGACCTCATCGCCATGCTCGACGCCATGCCGCCCGCAGTTTCGCAACTGCAGCGTCGCCCGCCGTGGTCGGACGCGGTGGAGCACTACGGGCGCCTCGTCGTCGCGCCCCTGCCTGCACTCACCGACGAGGTGCTGTGGACGGTGCGCCACATCGAGCGGGGGCTTGAGCAGTATCCTCCGGGCGACGAGCCCACGCATGGCGACTTTCACGAAGGCCAGGTGCGCGTCGACGGCGGCCGCGTCGTCGGCATGCTCGACGTTGACACCGTCGGGCCCGGGCGGAGAGCCGACGACCTCGCGTGTCTCGTCGGGCACCTCATGACGATCCAGCGCATGAATGCGCAGCAAACCGCCAAGCTGCAGGACATTCTGACGCGCTGGGTGGGTGTGTTTGACAAGCGCGTCGATCCGGTTGAGCTGCGCCTCCGCGCAGCGGCGGTGATTCTGTCGCTCGCGACGGGCCCATACCGCAGCCAGGAGCCGAACTGGGAAGAGCAGACTCGTCAGATGGTGCGCTCCGCCTCTGACTTGGTCCGCCAGGTGGTGTAGACCGTGCCAGGGTTCTGCTGCTGTGTCGGCTCGGAAGGGCGCCTGCGTTGCTGGTGCCAGAGAACTGCGCACCTTCATCGTTTAGAGGGAGGCATTCCGGGAGCATGCAAGAAGTTTGCGAAAGCTCTTGCATCTAAATTAGGGAAAACTTATCCTGCCACTAGGTGGGTACATCGGAGTAGCCACTAAACAACAAAGGAGTGTGTAGCATGCGTGTTCGACGAACCGTGTCTATGGGAATCGCCGCGGCGATGACGCTGGCTGTAGGGGTGTTTGCTTCGGCAGCCCCGAACGATGATTCCGGTTGTGATCCAGGCAATGGGAAGTACATCTGTGATGGCACTGATGATCAACCTGAAGGGGCAGGGCCAACCTCTCGGGGCAAACTGCCCGAGCCGCCTTCTACGGGCGTCTCGCACCTTCCTATGACGGATGATGACGGCGTTGCCCTATTTGGCGATGATGGGGTTTCGTCGTCCCTGGCGAGCAAATCCGCAGTACCGGATGAAGTCCAGAGAATCCTCGACGAGAGGAATGCAGTGTCGCCACGGGGGGGGAACCGCCCCGATGGCTACGGTTCCGGCGTCATCATATCTTCCTCGGAACCATCAGGCTCAGCAACATAGTAATTGGTGTGGGCCGGCTTCGATGGCTATGGCCCTGGGTCATATGGGGGTACGACGTTCGCAGGCGTCGCTGGCAAAGGCAGCTGGCATCGGGACGAGTGGCTTAGGCGTGGGCATCTACGCGATGCAAAGCGTTCTCAATAACATTGGTAAATCGCATGGATTTGCCTGGAATATCCAGACGCTTCGCTACACCCCTACCAGTGCTGATAAGGCGTTGTATAAGAAGCGTCTTGTGCAAAGTATCACTGGGCGGACTGGCAGCGGGAAGCGGTACCCATTGATCGTCAACTTCAGGATTCTCAAGAGTGGTAAGCGTCCCGGGGGATACCCCGCAGGTCGTGAGATTCGTCACCACGTAGAAGTGCGTGGGTATAAGGAGTCTGGTGCGTGGACGCAGATTCAAGAACCTGCCACATCACTGTGGGGAAAGCACGGGCTTTCGGCGCACTACCCGTGGCCAAGTGACCACGTTGTGGCAATGGCCGGTGACCGCGGCTATCTCTACTAAATCAAGGAATGCAGGATGAAGGTGCCTCGTGGGTGGTGGTTCTGTGCAGCCATCGTGACGGCGGCTGGCTGTGCGTATACCGGCGAGGCACCTTCGCCGGGCGCCATCGAAAGTGGGAACGCAACGCCGGTCGCTACTAGCAGAGCAAGTGGCGCTTCTCCCCGTGTCACGTCAGCGGGTCCTAGCCCTTCCCGGGCAACAGCGGTGGATTGGAAAACGCTCTGCGTAGTAGCTCCGTTAGAAGGGATCGACGACGACCCCATCGTGAAAGCGCCAGATACGGCTTGGGATAGGGATGGCCTGGTGATCACAAACACCGACGGTGATCTGGTGGCCACTTGGCAGGGCCACGACTACCCCATATTTGATGGTGATGTTGAGCAAGCAAATGACCCAGCGCCACGCGATGTGTTCACAGGCGAGGTGCAAGCGAACGAACGCTGGGTGCTGTTTGTTACAGCAGACTCTCTTGAGATTAGTGCTCCATGGCGGCTGCACATCTGGGACAAGCAAAACCCCACCAAATCGGCAAGAGTGATAGGTCAATACACCGGTGGCGCCGATGATCCGGGTTTTCCGATGCAGCGTCTTCGTGGTGACCGCGTGGTTTGGACGCAGCCCGTCCGCACGCATGTGCGGAGTATTCACCTTGTTAATCTCGTCGACGGCGCAGAACGGACTTTGGTGGAGGGGCCGGTATATGACGGGATGTTCGTTGATGACAACACGGTAGTTTGGCAGGCGCAGCGAGAGGGACCTGCAGTTACCGTGGAACAAATCGACCTGCAGTCCGGTGTCATCTCAAAGCCGGATAATCCGCTGGCAGCCATGGATTCGCGTGGCGGACACCTCGTGACTGATGGGGAATACTGGGTATTATCATTTGTCCCTTCAGGTAATCCTGATTCGGAAGACACGACATACGACATGTGGGCATGGCATCCCGATTGGTCAAAGCCGAAGCGCTTCGCGCGGTTGAAGGCCCCAGGGTATGTCAGCAGTGTCCAGCCGATGGCTGATGGGCGGTTAGGTATGGATATCCTTTGGGACCGTGCGTACATTGTGGATTTGCGCACTGGCATTGCTCAGGCGCTGAAGACGGGGTGGGCCGTCGTGGAACCAGATGAGACTGAGGTCACGCTGGCTTGGGAAGGGCCTGATCCAGATTCTGTTGCTACCGCCAACGTTCCTGTCTCGCAGGTGGCGCAACCTGGTGCCTGCGTCGACAAGATACGTGGATAATGTCGTTCTGAACAGGGTGAAGGTTGCGCTTGGATAACGATTCGGTGTCCAGTGTCTCATGGTTGGCGGACATGTATTAGTCTCGGCTCGCCGTCTCCCACGCTCCCAAGGAGGAACCCCGTGAAAACCATCACCAAGATCGGTGCACTTGCAGCAGCATCGCTCCTCGCACTCAGCGCATGTGCCGAGCCACCGGCAGAAACCACGAACGCCAGCAACTCTCCCGCCGCCTCGTCCGACGCAAGCTCTTCGGAGGGCTCCGGTGACAAGGGCGATTCCAAGAACTTCAAGGCCTGCATGGTCTCTGACTTCGGAGGATTCGACGACAAGTCGTTCAACGAAACCTCCTACAACGGGCTCATGAGGGCCAAGGACGAGCTCGGCATCGAGGTCGGGCAGATCGAATCGAACGCTGAGAGCGAGTATGCCGGCAACATCCAGTCGCAGATCAGCGCTGGCTGCAACATGATCATCACCGTCGGGTTCGCGCTCGCGAACGCGACGGAATCCGCGGCCAAGCAGAACCCCGACATCGACTTCGCCATCGTCGACAACGGCTCCTTCGAGGGAGTCGAGAACGCCAAGGGGCTTCTCTTCGACGCGGCCCAGCCCGGCTTCCTCGCCGGATATGCCGCGGCAGCGATGACCAAGTCCGGCAAGGTCGGCACCTTCGGCGGCGCACCGTACCCCACGGTCACCATCTTCATGACCGGCTTCGCCCAGGGTGTGAAGTACCACAACGAGCAGAAGGGCACCAACGTTCAGGTGCTCGGCTGGCAGGACGACAAGCAGGACGGCACGTTCATCGGCGGCAACGATCCCTTCGGCGACATCCCCGCCGGCAAAAACACCGCGAACACCCTCATCTCGCAGGGCGCCGACATCATCATGCCGGTCGCTGGCCCCGCCGGTCAGGGCGCGCTGCAGGCCGCCCAGGAAACCAAGGGCAAGGTCAACGTGATCTGGGTTGACACCGACGGTTACATCTCCGCACCCGAGTACAAGGACGTCATCGTCACCTCGGTGGAGAAGGCGATGGACGTTGCCGTCTTCGACGTGATCCAGCAGTCGATGAAGGGTGAGTTCAAGTCCGACGAGTACGTCGGCACGCTCGAAAACGAAGGCGCGAAGCTCGCGCCGTTCCACGACTTCGAGTCGAAGATGCCCGACGGCCTGGCCGACGAGCTGAAGGCGATCCAGGACAAGATCGTCGCGGGCGAGATCAAGGTTGCATCTCCGCTCAACAACCAGTGACAATGCAGTAATGACTCGGGAGGGGCACCTGCTTTGGGTGCCCTTCCCAGTCATGTAGGCGCCTAGGCGCCATGCGTGGCCATCCGCTACGATCATCGACGGCGCCAACGACGGCCAGGAGGAACCTTGAGCACTGCCGCCACCGACACCGCCCAGGTGCTGCACCTCGACGGCATCACGAAACGATTCGGCAATTTCGTCGCGAACGACTCCATCACACTCGACATCGTTCCTGGACGAATCCACTGTCTGTTGGGGGAGAACGGCGCCGGTAAATCGACGCTGATGAATGTGCTCTTCGGCCTCCTTGAAGCTGACGGCGGCGAAGTCCGCATTGGCGACGAACCCCTACGCGTGCACGGCCCCAAAGAAGCGATGGACGCCGGTATCGGGATGGTGCACCAGCACTTCATGCTCATCCCGGTGTTCACCGTCGCAGAGAACATGGTGCTCGGGCGCGAAACCGGATCGGCCGGCATGCTGGACCTCAAACGGGCCCGCCAGCAGGTGAAGGAGCTCTCCGAACGATACCGGCTGCATGTCGACCCGGACGCCCTGGTGGAAGACCTTCCCGTCGGCATCCAGCAGCGCGTCGAAATCCTCAAGGCGCTCGCAGGGGGAGCCCAGTACCTCATCTTCGACGAGCCCACTGCGGTGCTGACACCGCAGGAAATCGACGAGCTCATGGACGTGATGCGGGCGTTGCGCGACGAAGGGCGCGCCATCGTGTTCATCACTCACAAGCTGCGCGAAGTGCGAGAGGTCGCCGACGACATCACCGTCATTCGCCGCGGCAAGGTGGTCGGCTCGCCCGACCCCAGCGCCTCCGAGGTGGAGTTGGCGTCGATGATGGTCGGCCGCCCCGTCACGCTCCAAGTGGAGAAGGAACCGGCCCAGCCGGGGGAAGACCGCCTCGTCCTCGAACACGTCTCGATCGCGGCACCGTCGGGCGCCGTCGCCGTCGACGATTTGTCCCTCACCGTGCGCGGCGGGGAGATCGTCTGCCTCGCCGGCGTGCAGGGCAACGGCCAGTCTGAACTCGCGGCAGGCTTGCTCGGCACACTGCCTATCGCGAGGGGAACCGTCACCCTCGACGGGGTCGACGTCACGCACGCGAAGCCCCGGCAAACCATCGACGCAGGCCTGGGCTTCGTGCCGGAAGACCGACGCCGCGACGGTTTCGTCGGGGAATTCTCCGTCGCACAGAACCTCGTCATCAATAATCTGAGCGCGTTCTCCAAACACGGCAATCTCGAGCTGGGGAAGATCGCTGACAACGCCACCCAACGTGTTGAAGAGTTCGATATCCGCACGACGTCGACGTCGTCGCCGGTGAACTCGCTGTCGGGTGGCAACCAGCAGAAGGTGGTGCTTGCCCGCGAGCTGTCGCGCGACCTCAGCCTGCTGCTGGCAAGCCAGCCCACCCGAGGCGTCGACGTCGGCGCCATCGAGTTCCTGCACAAGCGCATCGTCGAGGAACGCGACAAGGGCACTGCGGTGCTGATCGTCTCCACCGAGCTAGAAGAAGTGGAATCGCTCGCCGACCGAATCGCGGTGATGTACCGCGGAAAGATCGTCGGCGTGGTGCCTTCCAACACATCCAGAGAGGTGCTCGGCTTGATGATGGCCGGTGTCAGTTATGAAGATGCCATCGCCGGACAAGGCGACGACGCCACTGCCGCGAGAGGGGTGGAAGCCGGTGAGTGACAACGAAACTCGCGAGCCGCGCGAAGCGAAGAATCCCAAGCCGAAGGCGCCATGGGCCGCGTGGCTCAACTCCGCCGCGGTCACATTCTGGGCGCTGGTGCTGGCGTTCGTCGTCGGCTCCATCGTGATGATCGTGCTGGACCCGGAAGTCGCATCCAAGTGGTCGTATTTCTTCGCTCGGCCCGGTGACGCGCTCGGTGCGTCGTGGGAGAAGATGGCGACGACGTACTCGGCGCTGGTGCAAGGCGCGTTCGGGTCGTGGGTGGCCTTCACGAAAACGACGGCGCAAGCCACGCCGCTGATCTTCGCCGGTCTGGGCGTCGCGTTGGCGTTTCGCGCCGGGCTGTTCAACATCGGTGGCCAGGGCCAAGCCATCATGGGTGCTGTGTGGGGAGCGTTCATCGGTTTCACGGTGAAGGGGCTCCCGATGATTGTGCACCTGCCGCTCGTCATCCTCGTCGGCGTCTCCTGCGGCATGCTGTGGGGCGGCATCGTCGGCTTCCTAAAGGCCAAAACAGGTAGCCACGAGGTGATCGTCACGATCATGCTCAACTACGTCGCCGTGTTCATGATGCAGTACCTCATGCAGCAGCGCGCCTTCATGGATCCGGGCCGCAACGACCCGATCGGCCCGCAGCTGCCCTGGTCGGCCACCCTTCCCCGTATCGACGGCACACGCCTCCACCTGGGCTTCTTCCTGGCCTTGGTATGCGTTGGGCTCATCTGGTGGCTGCTTGAGCGCACCACGCTTGGGCTGCGCATTCAGGCCGTCGGCCTCAACCCCCACGCCGCCGCGACGGCCGGCATGAACGTGTCGCAGGTGACCATCGTCACGATGGCGCTCGCCGGCGCGCTGGCCGGTATGGCGGGTGTGAACGCGGTCACCGCCCCCGAGATGCTCACCAGCTATCCCACCCAGCTGTCGGCAGGCATCGTCGGAGCCATCGGTTTCGACGCCATCACCGTCGCGCTCCTCGGACGCTCGCGCCCGCTGGGCGTGCTGTTCGCCGGACTGCTGTTCGGCGCACTCAAGGAAGGCAGCGTGCACATGCAGATCCACGCCAACACGCCGTCGGACTTGGTGAATCTCATCCAGGCGCTCATCGTGTTGTTCGTAGCGGCCCCCGCGTTCGTGAAATGGCTGTTGCCGTTCCTGCGTGAGCGAAAAGTGAAAGTTGTGGAGGAAAAGGCGGTGACGGCATGACCACCACGTCGGTTACCCCGCAGACGGTCGACACGAAGACCAACGTCGAATCAGCGGAGAAGCGACGCCACCGGTTGTCCTCCGGTGCGCTGATCGCCATCGTCGGGTTGCTCCTACTCATCGGCGGCGTGACTTCCCGCGGCGTCTCGCAGATCGCCCTGTCTGACGTGCTCGACGAAGTGCAGTTGCCGACGCTGTCCGTTCCGGCCCTGCCCGTGACGGTGCTGTGCGCCGTGGTGATGCTGTTCGTCGGCGCATTTTTCCTGGCGCGGAAGGTCCCCAAGCCCTGGTCGACGCTGCTTGGCACGCTGGCTGGCACCGCGTTGTTCGTCGGGTTTATCGTCTGGTCGGCTGCGGATGCCCCGCTGCCGTTCACGCTCACGAACCAGCTCAACGGCACGCTGCAGTACGCCACACCCATCGTGCTCGGTGCGTTGTGCGGCGTGCTGTCCGAACGAGCGGGCGTGGTGAACGTCGCCATCGAAGGTCAGATGCTGACGGCCGCGTTCACCGCGAGCGTCGTCGCTGGCCTCACGCAGAATCTTTGGGCAGCCATGTTCGCTGCAGTGCTTGCCGGCGTGCTGTCGGCGCTGCTGCTGGCGGTGTTCACGCTGAAGTACCTGGTCGATCACGTGGTGCTCGGCGTGGTGGTGAACCTGCTTGCGACAGGTTTCACCGGCTTCATGTATGAGCAGCTGGTGAAGGGCTCGTCGAATCTGAACTCCGTTTCCGTGATGACGCCGGTGGAGATTCCGGTGATCAGCAAGATCCCGTTCCTCGGCCCCATCTTGTTCGTCCAGCGTCCGCTCACGTACATCGCGGTGATCGCGGTGGCGTTCGTGTGGTTCATGCTCTACAAAACGAAGTGGGGACTCCGCGTGCGCTCGGTGGGTGAACACCCGCACGCCGCAGACACCGTCGGCATCGACGTCATTCGCACCAAGTTCCAATCAGTGCTCCTCGGCGGCGTCTTTGCGGGCTTTGGCGGTGCGTTCTTCACGATTGGTAGCTCGGGCGCGTTCCAGACGACGGGCGTCACTGCCGGCAATGGCTTCATCGCGCTCGCAGCGGTGATTATGGGGCGCTGGCACCCGGTGCTGGCGGCCTGCATGGCGTTGTTCTTCGGCTTCTCGAGACAGCTCGCGCAGACACTGAGCCCGCTGAATACCCCCATGCCGGGCGACTTCCTCTCCGCCCTGCCGTACCTCATCACCATCGTCGCCGTTGCTGGGTTGATCGGCCGGGTGCGGCCGCCTGCAGCTGACGGCCAGCACTACGAGAAGAGCCACTGATGACCGACTGGGACGCCCTCCTCGCCGAGGCCAAGCGCATGACGAAATTCTCGTACGTGCCCTATTCCGAGTACCCGGTGGGGGCGGCGGCATTCGTCGACGATGGCCGCATGGTTTCGGGATGCAACGTGGAAAATGCGAGCCTGGGCATGACGCTCTGCGCTGAGTGTGGTCTGATATCCGAGTTGTGGAAGTCGGGCGGCGGCAAGCTCGTCGCGTTCCTGTGCGTCAACAAGCTCGGTGAGCTCATCATGCCGTGCGGTCGCTGCCGGCAGCTGTTGCATGAGCACGCGGGGGAGGGGTTCGTCGTGCGCACCCCGGAGGGGGACCTCCCATGGGAACAGGCGCTTCCGCAAGGCTTCGGCCCGAACGACCTCGAGCGAGTGCGTAGCTAGGAGACCCTGCCGCTCGACATATCGGTTTGACCTCCTGGCGTCGTATAATGCCCCCTATGGATTTCCGAGTGGATTGGTCGGTGCTGAGTGAGGCCAGGGGACGCCTTGAAACGATTTCCAACGTCGCGTCGTCGGCATCTCAGACGATGCGCATCCACCGTGTCTCGGATGCTCTCCCCGGTTCTATGAGCGCGGGACGTGCCGCGTCCCTCGACTCGGAGTTCCAGACTTCTTCCCGACAGATCGTCAGTCAGCTCGAGACGCACGCCCAAGCAATGGGGGAGACCGCCAGCGCGTATGAGCAGTGTGAGCAGCGGGCGTGTCAAGAGGTTGAGTCATTCTTTGAGGGCATCTGATGCAGTGGGGTGACGGACTCCGGGCGCAACCCAGCGAGCTGTCGGCGCAAGCTGCCGACCTCCGCTCCACATCGAGAACGCTCGGTGAGGTGAGCGACGGGCTACGTTCCCTCGACGTAGGTCAATGGCAGGGCCGTGCCGCGGAGGCTGAACATAAGCGACGAGAACGCCAATGCGAAGCGATCGACAGACAGATCAAACAACTGGATCCGATCGCCGAGGCACTGGAGACAGCAGCATCGTCGTTGAGCGATATCCAGGATGCTCAACGCCGCACAGTCGACAAAGCCCACCGGTGGCAGTTCGAGATCGGAGACTGGGGGTGGATCACCGACGTCGCAGGGTTCAATATCGATCCCCGGCGCCCGTTCGTGCGTGCTGGTCTCGCCGCGTCAGTAGTGTCGCTCACGTTCCGGCTGAATACGACCGATGGCAAGTTGGCGGCCAAGCTGTTGTGGCAGGACGGGCTGGGTGATCTCCGCGAACTGGGTGCGGGGATTCGCGATGGCGTGGAAGACGCCATCGACTGGACGGGGGATCGCATTGAAGACGGGCTCTCCTGGGCATCCGATCAGTGGGATGAGCACGTCCAGCCACGTATCGATGCTGCTGGCGCGGCTTGGGACCGGCTGAAGGATGGCATCGACAATCCTCCCCAGTGGTTTACGGATTGGGTTGAGGACGGAAAGCCCCCGTACATCTCGCAGGTGGGTGGCGAAGCCATCACCGTAGCGGCACGCGGAATTGGTATCATCGCTAACGCGATTACGGGTGAAGACCAGCACATTGCCGACGACGGACTGCCATGGACAGGTGATACGCGAGTGGCCGGTAAGGGCGAAATCGCCGGCATCAATGACCTCATGGACATCACTATGGATGCCTATAACCGGGGGGACGCTGATCGCAACTCGGTGACCGTGACGGCCGTGGTCGGCGCGGATGGCCAGGTTCGATACATTGCATCGATTCCAGGCACCGCGGAAAAGATGTTTACCAAGGCTGGTTGGGGAGGCGCGCCGTCGGGCCTGGACTGGTCCGCCAACTTCGCCCACATTGGGGAAGGACCGACTGCTGCGACGCAGGGTGCCGCCGACGCGGTCCAGCAAGCCATCCAGCAAGACATCGAGTACCGCCGCCAGCGCGGCTTGCCGGTGCCCGAGGGCAAGCCGGAACTCCTGCTCACTGGCCACTCGCAGGGCGGCATCATCGCTGGTCAGATGATCACTTCGTCGCATTATCTGGATGGCTATGACGTGAAAGGCATCGTGAGTGCTGGATCGCCCACGGAGACCCTCAACATGGACCGCAGCGTGCCCGTCACTAATTTCCAGACGCAGTACGATCCGATCCCGAGAGCCGATCTCGACGGCAGGCGCGTCAACGGCTCGGTCGATCCCACATCGAACGTTACGAACATCACCATGCCCCATTCGGGCCAGAATGGGCCGGGCGACTACTTGCCGACGTACACTCACCAACAGACCACCTATCAGCAAGATATTGCGACTCTCAGCAGCGGCCAGGGAAGTCCTGAGAATGTGGCGGCAGTGCGTCAACTCGATGAGCAATACCGCCACTTTCTGCACGGGGACACGACGACCTACAAGACGCAGTTCGGACGGGAGTACCGTTGATGACCTCCACGATGCACACCGAGGGGCCGCTGCGCGTCGGGTTGGTCGGTCAGCAGGCTTGGGCAAGCGCAACCGAACTCATCACGGGCCCAGAGCTGCCGCATGTCGACGAGGACCTGCGCGATGATTGGGCGGCCGCCGGCATAGAAACCCCAGCCGGCCTCGACCCCCAGTGGGGGATCGCTCTGGAACTCACCCGCACCGCGAAGATCGCTCTCCAGCTGGTGTCGCAGTACGCAGATGTCGTGTTCGAATCATCCCTGCTCGTTGGCAACCAGGACTGCGTCGCTATCACTCAGCGGTGCAAAGTTGAGGATGGGCCGGATGGGCCGGAGGTTGTCGGCGCGCATCCCATGATCGAGGTCGCCTTGGCCCCCACCGCCCAGATATGGAGCCTCATTCGTCGCGTACTGCCGCCGCTCGACGACGCCCGTGCGACGCCGATCCGTCCCGGTGCGGGATATGAGCCCATCGTTGTTGTGCTCGAGAATGTCCCGGATTCCCTACGAGACGATCCTTCGGCCTTGCTTCGCAGGGTTCCTGATATGCCGGATCTTCCCGACGATGCTCGTGACGCACTGCACCCCGAGGCGAGTGTATTTGCGATTGGTATGGCAGAGTTCCCCGACGGCACCCATCACTTCAACGACGCGTGGTCCATTGGAGCACGCGGCCTTTACCATATGGTGCCCGGCCAGCCGGGAATCGTTCGCGTACCTGCTGGCCATCTTGGCGGGAGCCTCATCCATCAGTTGGCTGATTTGACGAATGGACGGGCATGAACGCCGTCGCGCGACGTTGGGTCATACTGGCTGCGACAGGAGGTGTACTCACCATGGGACTCTCTGGCTGTAGCGGCGGCCGCGAAACGGAACCTGACGAGACCGACTTGAATCAGCAACTCGTCGACGCTATCGAGCGAATCAACGGAGTTACTGCAACGAGCGAGTTCACCTACACGCTCGTGGGAATGTTTTTCTCGAAGAACGGATGGATCTCGGGCCGCGTCGATACCGACGCTACGTCTCGCGATGAGCTCCGCAGCATACTCGACGAGGTGGGGCGAGCTATCGTCGAGGTGCACCGAGGCAACTACCGCAACATTGAGCGGGTGACGATTGACGTCGTGGCAGCAGATCAGAAGCAGTCTCTCCGGTTTAAGGACGTCATTGACAAAGCCGTTGTGAGCGTGGATGACATCGCCGATTTCTACGGCATTCCCCGGCATTGATGCGTTGCAGGCTCACCCGCAGGTAACGCGTGTCGACGTTGTCGGAGCGCAGGGCTAGGCTGACGCGTATGGACATGGAACAGTTGAAGGCCTTGCCGAAGGTGGCCCTGCACGAGCACCTCGACGGTGGGCTGCGAGGGCAGACCGTCATTGATCACCTCGGCGACATCGGTCATGAGGTGCCCTGCATGGATGCCGACACCCTGGAAGACTGGTTCTTCGAGCAAGCCGACTCGGGCTCGCTGCCGTCCTACCTGCAGACCTTCGACTACACCGTCGCGGCCATGCGCAACCGCGAACACCTCATCCGCGTCGCGAAGGAGGCCGTCGAAGACCTGGCTGCCGACGGCGTCGCCTACGCGGAACTGCGGTGGGCGCCCGAGCAGCACGTCACGCGCGATCTCACGCTCGAGCAAGCTGTCGAGGCAGTACGCGACGGTATCGCCGACGGCGTCGCTGCGGCCCAGGCCGACGGGCGCACCATCGCTGCGCGACAGATCCTCACCTCGATGCGCCACGGCGAACCGACGACCGACATCGCCCAGCTCGCCCTCGACTTCCGCGACGATTCCGTCGCTGGCTTCGACATCGCAGGCGCCGAGGACGGCTTCCCCTGCACCCGCTTCGCGAAGGCCTTCGAGCACCTGCGTCGAAACAACTTCCCCTTCACCATCCATGCGGGCGAGGATGTTGGCCCGAAGTCGGTGTTCGAGGCGGTCCAAATCTGCGGAGCGCGCCGCATCGGCCACGGCGTACGCATCGTCGAAGACATCGACCTCACCGGCGAGCAGCTCGCGCTGGGGCGCCTCGCGCAGTACGTGCTCGACCAGCAAATCATGCTCGAGGTGTGCCCCACGTCGAACCTGCAGACGGGCGTTGCCGACTCCATCGAAGAGCACCCCGTCGGGTTGCTGTTCGACCTGGGCTTCAACATCTCCATCAACTGCGACAACCGCCTCATGTCCGGCACGTCCATGAGCCGCGAGTTCGCCCGCGTCTCCGAAGCCTTCGGATGGGGCGTAGACGACTTCGAGCGCATCACCGTCGACGCACTCCAGGCGTCGTTCCTGCACCACGACGAGAAGCTTGACCTGCTCGAGCGCGTCATCCTCCCCGGCTATGGCCACTGACGAGCTGGTAGCTGCCGCCGACGGGTCATCGCTCAGCAACCCCGGGCCGGCGGGCTGGGCGTGGTACATCGACGATAGCTGCTGGGCGGCCGGCGGCTGGGAGCGCGGCACGAACAACATGGGTGAGCTCATGGCGGTGCTGCAACTGCTGCAGTCCACCGCGAACGATCCGCGCCCGCTCAAGGTGCTGTGCGACTCGCAGTACGTCATCAACTCAGTCACGAAATGGATGGCCGGTTGGAAGCGCAAAGGATGGAAGAAAGCCGACGGCAAACCCGTCCAGAACGTTGAGCTCATGAAGGCCATCGACGAGGCCATGCGCGGCCGCAGTGTGGCGTTCGAGTGGGTGAAGGGTCACGCGGGGCATCACCTCAACGAGGCCGCCGACGCGCGAGCCCGCGCTGCCGCCGAAGCATTCCAATCCGGGCGTCGCCCCGACGTCGGGCCAGGGTTCGACGGCGCCCCCGTCTGCACGTCGGAGTCGGCCTTCGAGATTGGGCAGCGGGAGGAAGAACCCGATCTGCTCACCGTCGCGGCCGAAACGGAGCCCGTGAGCCTCACGCCTGGCACAGCATCGTCCAGAGTCAAGGGCGAGCTGTTGGCGCTCACCAAGAAGCTGCTCTCCGACGAAGTGCGCACCGACGAGGCCAAGCTGCGCAAGCTGCTGCACCCCGACGTGATCTCGCACTCGGTCGACGGGCAGGTCATCGACGCGTCGTATGGCGCCTGGAAACCGCTTGATGACAAGGGCTTCGAGGTGCTCGGCATCGATCAGTACGCCGACGGGGTGGTGGGGATGCGCTGGCAGCAGCGCACCAAGCTGCGATTCAACCTGTGGCAGCGCACGGGCGACGGCTGGAAGCTGCGGTTCGCGCAGGTCACGAAGCGCTGACGGCGGAGCTCAGCGGTGCATCCATCGATGTGTTGCTGAGATGGGCTGTGCAGGCCCGGCGCGCGTCACGAGCGTGAGGTCGATCGCCGCGACGAGAGCGATCCACCCGGCCATGATGGCTGGAATCAGGAAGATCCCAGCCATGTCGGCCAGCGTGTAGTGCTCCTGCTGCTCCGGGGCGCCGAGAAAGTACGTCACCTGGTAGGCGACAATCCCGCCGACGATGCCGATCAAGAACATCACGATCGTCCACATCGTGCCGAAGCGCGGGTCTCTCCTCGGGTGCTCGAGAGGAATCAACAGCCCGGCCAGCCAGATCAGACCGCCGGCGGCCCCGGCCCCGAGCAGGTGGCGCGTTGCCAGGAGCTGCTGCAGCCCCCAATCGACGCCGAACAGCAACGTGAACGCCAGGCCCGCCCACACAGCGATGAGCAGCACCGGGAGCCGAACAAGATGTCGCATACCTTCGAGAATATGGGAGCACTGGGGTCAGCGGCCGCATCCGCGCATGACAACACGAGCTACCCGTTCTCGCACCGCACGTGCCTGCAGCGACTAGCATCGTGAGTGTGAACCAGTTCCAGGAAGCGCTCGGCTTGCCCCTTCGCCACGCTGGAAAGGTGCGTGAGCTGTACGACGTCGACATCGACGGGCGCCCCTGCGTCCTGATGGTGGCCACGGACAACATCTCGGCCTTCGACCACGTCCTGCCCACGCTCATTCCCGACAAAGGTGCGGTGCTGACGCAGCTCAGCTCGTGGTGGTTCAAGCAATTCCCCGACGTCGCAAACCACCTCGTCACCGACGAAGTGCCCGACGAAGTCGCGGGCCGAGCGGTGATCGTCGAGCGTCTCGACATGGTGCCGGTTGAATGCGTCGCCCGAGGCTACCTCACCGGCTCTGGCTGGGCGGAGTACCAGGCGTCGGGCACCGTGTGCGGCATCCAGCTGCCCGACGTTCTGCAGGACGGCGACAAGCTTCCCGCACCCATCTTCACGCCCGCGATCAAGGCAGAACTGGGCGACCACGACGAGAACGTCGACTTCGCCACCATCGCCCGCCTGCACGGGGAAGAGCTCGCCAACTCGCTGCGCGACGCCACCTTAGCTATCTACTCCCGGGCCGCCAACATCGCCGCCCAGCGCGGCATCATCCTCGCCGACACGAAACTCGAATTCGGGCTCCGCGACGGCGAACTCGTGCTCGCCGACGAGGTACTCACCCCAGATTCATCCCGCTTCTGGGACGCGAACACCTGGAAGCCTGGCGCGTCGCTCCCCAGCTTCGACAAGCAATTTGTGCGCGACTGGCTCACCCACGAGTCCGACTGGGACCGTATCTCTGAGCCCCCGGCGCTGCCCGACGACGTGGTCACCGCCACGCGCGAACGCTACCTGGAGGCCTACCGGAGGATCACCGGAAGCGAGTTCGTCTGAGTCTGCTCAGTCGTGGAGGTCGGAGTGGAGTGCGAACGTGCCCTCCGCCCTCCGGACGCCGGCCACCTCGTGGCTCGGGATGACGTCGGCGAGGAAGGCGTAGTCGTGGCGGATGTACTCCGCCTTCAGGTCGCCGCCCTCGGCGCGGGCGAGCAGGCAGCGCCACCAGTCGGAAATATCGCCCCAGCCTGGCGCCGCCAGCGAGCCACCAAACTGCTGCACCGCCAGCGACGAGCACAGCGCCGCGAAGCGTAGCCGGTGCTCGAGCGTCCAGCCGGCCAGCGTGCCCAGCACGAGCCCCGACGCGAACACGTCGCCCGCGCCGGTGGCGTCGATGGCTTCGGTGGCCACCGCGGGGCAGTACGCCTCCTCGCCGGTGGTTTGGTCGATGGCGTACGCGCCGGCAACACCGTCGGTGACGACGGCGAACGGCACGAGCTCGGCGATCTTCCGCACCGCCCGGGTGGGGGAGTCTGTGCGGGTGTAGTGCATGGCCTCCACCGCGTTGGGGGTGAACGCGTGGCAGTGGCGCAACGGCTCGAGCGCCGACAGATCCCACTTGCCCGTGTCGTCGTAGCCGATGTCAGCGAACAGCAACGTGCCGCGGGCGGCCAGCGCGGGCCACCACGACGTCTCGCCGGCCAGGTCCAGCACCGCGGCCCGAGCCTGCGGGGCGCCCAGGATGTAGGGCTCGAGCGGAGCAGGAAGCTCGTGCATGTGTGTGACCATGGCGCGGTCGTCGTCGACGGTCATCGCCACCGTCGTGGCGGAATGGAAATGCTCGAACCGCGGCGACGACGACAGATCGATGCCTTCCCCGTCGGACAGGGTCTCCCACAGCCAATCGGCGTAGGCATCGTCGCCGAAGCCCGCGACGAGCCCGGTGCGCAGGCCGAGGCGCGCGAGCGCGGTAGCGAGGTTCGCGATGCCGCCTGGGCACGACCCCATTCCTGACGTGTACAGCTCCTCGCCCGGCTTCGGCATCCGGCTCAACCCCGTGAAGATGAGGTCGAAGAAGACGGTGCCGGTGCTGAGCACGTCGAGTGGGGGATCGTCGGGGGTTCGGGTGGCCCGCAGCGGGTCCCAATTCCAGCAGTGCTCGCAGAAGTCGTCGAGGTGTTCGTGGTCGGTCATTCTTTTGCAGATCCTTCCAACATGCCGTCAATGAAGTACCGCTGCAGCATCAGGAACACCACGACGATGGGCGCGGCAATGATGAGTCCAGCCGCCGCCATGAGCGCGCCGTCGGCGGTGTACTGGCCCTTGAACACGGATAGGCCGAGCGGTGCCGTGCGCCACTCAGCACCCGGCGACATGACCAGCGGAATCATGAACTCGTTCCATGTCCACATGAACATGAGCACCGTGACGGTGGCGATGGAGCCCGTGGCGGGAGGGACGAACACCTTGCGCAGCGCGGTGAAGCCGGAGCAGTGGTCGATCGCGGCGGCTTCGAGCAAGCTCCTCGGCATGGCGCGGAACTGGGCGCGCATCCAGAACGTGCCGAACGCGATGGACTGGGCAACCTGTGGCATGGCCACCGCCCAGAGTGTGTCGGTGAGCTGCATGGAGCGCAGGTCGTAGAACAGGGGGATGATGATGGCCTCAGCGGGCACCATCATGCCGAATAGGAAGAGGTAGAACAGGATCGTCGAGCCCCGGAAACGCATGGTGCCGAAGGCGTAGCCAGCCAGAATCGAGAGCACGAGCGCGACGGGCACCACGAAGCCTGCGACGGCGAGCGAACGCAGCAGCGCTGGGCCGAACGCGCCCTGGTTCCAGGCGTCGACGATGTTGTGCCAGTGCGGGCCGGGCTCCGAGACGCCCAGCTGCGGCGACAGGGCCGTCAGCACGATGGTTATGATCGGGAAGATGGCGAACAGGCTGAAGAGCGTCAAAATGACGTAGTTGAGGGCTTTCTCACCGACGGATACCTTCATCGCGACACCTTCTTTTCTTCGCCGATGCGGTTCACCACGATGTTGATGCAGAACACCATCACGGTGAGGAACACTGCCACGGCTGACGCGGAACCCACCTGCTTGAGCTGGAAGGCGCGGTTGTACACCTCGTAGCTGGGCACCGTCGTCGCAGTGCCTGGGCCGCCGCTGGTGGTCATGTACACCAGGTCGAAGGTCTTGAGCGCGGCGATGATGGTGAGCACGAGCGAGGTGGCGATCTCAGGGCGAACCGCGGGCAGCGTGATGCCGAAGAACTCACTGATCGGACCGGCGCCGTCGAGGCGGGCAGCCTCGTACAGCTCGCCGGGGATGCGGTTCATGCCCGCCAGCAGCAGCAACATCACGAGGCCAGTTTCGAGCCAGAACCCGATGATGCCGACGGCGGTGAGCGCGAGATTCGGATCGCCCAACCAGCCGATGTCCGATTCGATTCCGATCCAGCCGAGCATGGAGTTGAGCGTGCCGTTGGGGGTGTAGATCTGGCGCCACGCGACGGCGACCACGACGAGCGCAATCACCTGCGGCACGAAAATGAGTACCCGGTACACACCCATCCCGCGCACGTTGCCCCGTCGGAGGATGGCGGCCAGGATCAGGCCGACGATGAGCGGCAGGATGGCGTAGAACAAGATGAGGTAGAACGCGTGGCTGATGGCGGCGAGGAACCGCTGATCGGTCACGAGCGACGTGTAGTTGTCGAGCCCGACGAAGGTGGCCGGCCCGAATCCGCTCCACTCATACAGCGAGAACTGGGCAGTCCGCACCACGGGGTAGAGCAGGAATCCTCCGTAAATGAGGAGGGCCGGGAGCAGGTAGAGGTACGGCGTCCACCGCCCTCGTACCACTGCCGACGGCCGCTCCCGACCCTTCTTCGACATCAGTTACTCACCCACGAACTTCGAGTAGTCGTCCTGGAAAGACTGGAGCACGTCTTCGGGAGACTTCTGTCCGCCCAGCGCCTCCTGGAGGCCCTGGCCAGCGGTGTCCGCGAAGCTCGGAGTCGCGTAGTCAAGGTACGGCAGCAGGGTGCCTTCGGAGGAAACCTTGTCGAAGGCGGTGAAGATGTCGTGCTGCACGCCCGAGTCCGGCGCGAGCTCGGCCGTGTTGTTCACGGGCATGCCGCCCTTCTCGGCGATGATCTTCATGGCCTCGTCGCTGGTGATGAAGTCGATGTAGGCCGCAGCCGCCTCGACGTTCTTCGACTTGGCAGGAATCGAGAACGGGATGCCCGTGCCACCGGTGGTGGCGAGCTTGCCGTCGACGCCGGGTGGCGGAGCCATGAACCCGAGGTCGTCCTTCATGGTGGCTTCGAGGTCGGCGCCCACCCAGCTACCAGCGGGCAGGAACACGCCGGTGCCCTTGCCGAAGCTCGCCCAGGCCGGGTCGTAGTCGGTGCCGTTCGGCGAGGAGCCGAAGTAGCCGTCCTTCGCCCACTTGGCGAACTGCGTCATGGCTTCCTTGTTGGCATCCGACGTCCAGTCGGCGCCCGCGTTGCCCATGCCGAGCTTCACGATCTCGTCGGAAGAGACGTAGTTGGCCTGCAGCGGACCGAAGACGTGGAGCGCGGGCCATTGCTCGAGGTTGCCCAGCACCATGGGCTGTTCGCCCGCTTCCTTCGCCTTGTCGAGCGCGGCGAAGTACTCGTCCCACGTCGTCGGAGCCTCGATGCCGAGCTGCTCGAGCTTCTTCTTGGAGTAGAACAGGCCGACGATCTCACCGGTCTGCGGCACGCCGTACAGGTTGCCTTCACCGAAGGTCTTGGCATCGTCGGAGTAGCGCACCTTGCTCAGCACGGACTCAGCGAAGCGGTCGGCCCAGCCGTAGGCCTCGGCGTAGGGCTCGAGGTTCACCAGCTGGCCGGCAGCCACGTACTGGCCCATGTCACCGCGGGCGTTGTTGACTTGCGCGACGTCGGGCACGTCGTTGCCGGACAGCGCGAGCGCGATCTGCTGCTGCAGGTCGTCGTTCGACTGGCTGGTGCGCTTGATCTTGATGTTGGGGTACTTCTCCTGGAAGGCCTTGTTCAGGGCCTCCAGGGCGTCGTTCTGGGAACCGCGAACTTCCTGGTCCCATACCTTCAACTCGACATCGCCCAAGCTGGCTGGGTCGGTGCTGATTTCGCTGGGTGCCTTCGACGGTGTCTCGCCCGAGGCGTTATCGCCACTGCCGGGCGCGCACGCCGACAGCGTGCCGATTGCAAGTGCCGGGGCGAGACCCAGCACGAGGAACTTGCGACGTCGCATGTTGTCCTTCTCTCCTGTAGCTTCACTGATACTTCGGCCGCTAACGCGCAAGTGTGCGAAACCGGTCCTACTGCCCAAGCATGTCAGAACATGAGCGAATCAGCCACCTTTTTCGTAAAAATGACTGAAGTTGCTTGTTTGGATGCTACGTTTATGGCGTGCTCACCGAAGACCGACATCTCCGCATCGTCTCCGCCGTGCGCGACCGTGGGTTCGTGACGGTGCAACAGTTGTGCGAGGCGTTGGGTGTCTCCGAAGCCACGGTGCGTCGCGACCTCGACGCGCTCTCCAAAGCCGGCAAGCTGCGCCGCCTTCGTGGGGGTGCAGGCGACGCGATGGGCACTATCCGACCTGAGCGCGATCTGCGCAGTTTCAGCGAGGTGGCCGAGTCCGCATCCCATGCCAAGCTCGCCATCGGGCACGCCGCCGCGCAACTCGTCGACGATGGGGACGTCATCGCGCTCGACAGCGGCACGACGGTGGCCGCGATGTGCCAGGTGTTGGTGGACAAATCGCTCACGGTGGTCACCGCGTCGCTCGCGGTGGTGGAGGCCCTGGCGCAAGCCCCAGCGGTGGATCTCGTCGTCGTGGGCGGCCTGCTGCGTGCGAATTATCGCTCCATGGTGGGCACCTGGGCGGAGCAGATGCTCAGCCAAATGCGAGTTGACAAGGCGTTCCTCGGCACTGCTGGCGTCGCCAACGACGGGTCCGTCCTAGATTCGACGCCGAGCGAGGTGCCCATCAAGCGAGCACTGATGCGCTGTGCAAGCTCGTCGTACCTGCTCGCAGACGCAGAAAAATTCCCCGGCTCCGGCTTCCTCCGAGTGAGCGGGCTGGACGCTTTTAGCCACTTGGTAACCGACGCGAAGCCGCAAGGCTTGGCGATTCCCGATGAAACCGCGCTCGTCGTGGCGCGCAGTGAGGAGCAGATGAAATGAGGCTAGCGATCCTTGGCGGTGGTGGATTCCGCACGCCGCTCGTATACGAAGCAGTGGCGCAGGAAGTCACCGGGATGCATGTCGACGAGGTCGTGCTCTTCGACGTCGACTCCACCCGCCTGCATGTAATTGAGCGCATCACCGCAGAGATGGCGGCGCAGATCGGTGACGGCGCCACGTCGGTGCGCGTCACGAACGACCTTACCGACGCCGTGCGCGGCGCTGACTTCGTCTTTTCCGCCATTCGCGTCGGGGGCACCGCGGCGCGCACCGTCGACGAGCGCGTCGCCCTGAACCTCGGGCTGCTCGGCCAGGAAACGATCGGCCCCGGCGGGTTGGCCTACGCGCTGCGCACCATCCCTGTGATGCGCAGGATTGCGGAGACGATCGCTCGCGAGGCCCCGAACGCCTGGGTGATCAACTTCACCAACCCCGCTGGCATCGTCACCGAGGCCATGCAGCAGGTGCTCGGCCACCGCGTCGTCGGCATCTGCGACACCCCCATCGGTTTGGTGCGCCGCGTAGCTCGAGCGTTTGGCAAGGATGTCTCCGACGTCGAGTACGACTACCTTGGCCTCAACCACCTCGGTTGGCTGCGTGAGGTGCGCATTGACGGCGATGATCTTCTGCCCACGCTGCTCGCCGACGATGCCCTCATCGAAGGCATCGAGGAAGCGCGCATCATCGGTATCGACTACGTGCGCCAGATGGCCGCCCTGCCGAACGAGTACCTCTACTACTACCTGCACACCGACGATGCCATCCGCCGCATTCTCGATGCCGGGCAAACCCGTGGCGAGTTCCTGCAGGCCCAGCAGCGGGAGTTTTACGACGCGGCCAGCGCCGAGTGCTGTGAGTCGCCGCTGAAGGTGTGGCGCGACGCGCTGCACACCCGCGAGGCCACCTACATGGCCGAGGGGCGCGACGAGGAGCGTCGCGAGGAGGACATCGCCGGTGGCGGATACCAGGAAGTAGCGCTGCGGCTCATGACGGCCATCGCCACAAACACGTCGGAGAAGATGATCCTCAACGTGGCCAACGGTGCAGGCTCGGACGGGCGCATCGTCGCGGAGCTGCCGGATGACCTCACCATCGAGGTCGGCTGTGTGGTGGACGGCAACGGGGTGCACCCGAAGCAGGTTGCCGCGCCTTCGCTGGAGCAGCTCGGGCGGATGTCTAGGTTGCGCGGCGCCGAGCGCTGCATTCTCGATGCTGCTGTCACGGGCGACGCCGGTGCGGCCTGGGAGGGGTTCGCCACCCACCCACTGGTGGATTCCCCGACGAAGGGCCAGCAACTGCTCGACGGCTACCTCGAGCATTCTGCCGATATCGCCGCCATCCTTGAGCGGTAACGCATACATAGCAATCAACTTCGATCGCAGGAGGGTTCATGGTGGGCCCTCCTGTGTGGTTTTGCGCGAAAGAGGGAAGAAAATGCTGAGAATTGCCTGCGAGTGAGTGTTTCCTCCGGTAGCGTGCGGTGCAGCGTCGGGCATGGCTGCTCGACGAGGCGGTATTCGCGCTGACTACGTGTTGAGCGAGTGCCGGGAAGTACCAGATCAATCAATGGAGGATTGATGAAACGTCTACGCATGCTCACCGCGGGCATGGCGGCGGTAGCGCTCAGCGTGCCCACGCTGGCCGCCGCAGATCCCGCGCCCGATCTCGAATTCGGGCGGCCCGCGATCTCCACCACGAGCGAGGCGTCGAAGATCGACGTCATGGCGCTGTGGTCGCACCCCGACGATGATGCGTCCTTCACGACACCGTGTGGCGTGTGGGGAGATCTCTACGACATCAAGTGCGGCATCATCATGGTCACCCGTGGGGAAGGCGGGTCGAACTCCGTCGGCAACGAGTCGGGCCCTGACCTGGGGCTTCGTCGTGAGAATGAAGACCGCGCCTCGCACGTGCGCACGGGCACCGTCGACATCTTCAATATCGACAAGGTCGACTTCTTTTACAACACCTCGGCGCCGTTGACGAAGCGCGCCTGGGACGGGGAGGACACGCTGCGCCGCGTCGTGCGCGTGATTCGCGAGACGCGCCCGTCGGTGATAATTGGTTGGCCCCCGAACTTCGACTACGGGCACGGCAACCACCAGTACTCCGGCCGGCTCGTGTGGGAGGCCGTCGCAGCTGCTGCCGACCCAACTCGCTTCCCCGAGCAGTTCGAGGGCGTCGGAGCAGTGCAGCCGTGGCAGGTGAAGAAGGTCATCCAGCGCACCGGATGGGGCTTCAAATACGACGGCAAGGGCGCGCAGCAAGCGCCCAACTGCAACGTCGGATACAAGCCGAACGCCGATAACCCCTTCACGATGGTGGGCACGTGGTCTGGCTACGAGTCGCCGTATAAGTGGGTGAAGGGCAACACCGCGGGCATCGCCGCAGGCACTCCGAAGACGTGGGCGCAGGTGGGTCGCGAAGGCGGACGTGCGCACCCCACGCAGGCGAGGGTTATGCAGAAGGACCCATGGGATGCTGAGTGCCTCCAGTTCGCAGTGCTGGACTCCGTCGTGCCGATGCAGCCCAACGGCACCGACGCCGGCGACAAGGACGATGCCCTCTTCCAGGGCGCTGCCGTGCCCGACGCCGGCGGGTTCCCGCTCGAGACCATCTTCCGCATCACGCCCGAGCAGTTCCACGTGGCGGCAGGCGAACCGTTCAAGGTTGACGTCGCGCTCGAGGTGCCGGAAGGCACCGTTCCGACGGGTTCCCTCACCCTCGACGTGCCGAAGGGCTGGACGGTGAGCGACCCGGTGCAGGTGGGCGGCAAGGCCCAGGCGAAGGCGACGTTCACCGTCACCCCGTCGGCGGATGCGCCGGTGGCGCTGCAGCAGCTTGCGGCATCGTTCAAGGGCGGCGGCAAGACCGCGTGGAACAACACGCGGGTGCAGGCTGTGCCGAAGGTACAGGGTCTCTTTGAGCGTTCCGGTAACTCGGCGGAACTCGACGAATGGAACGAGAAGAATGGCGTGCACAACTACGGACGTTCGCCGGCTACCGACAACATTGGTGCTGGCGAGACGAAGACGGTGAACGTCGAGGTATCGAACCGCACCAATCAGACGCAGTCTGGTGAGGTTGCGCTCAGCGTTCCGGAGGGATTCGTCGTCGACGAGGCGACGAAGCCGTTCAGCGACGTCAAGCCCGACGGTACCGCCACGGTGAGCTTCACCGTGACGCACACCGATCCGAAGGCCACCGGCAGCGAGATGGTCGAATTCAAGGCCACGACCACCACGGCGTCCAGCACGTCGGAAGAGACGCTGCAGATGTACCTGGTGCCGTCGACCGTGATTAGACAGCTCGACAAGGCTCCGACGATCGACGGTAAGGCCGACGACGCCTACGCTGGCGAAGCGATCCCCGTCGGAAAGAAGTGGGAAGGCGACGACTGCGACCCTGACGGCAAGGACTGCGGCGAGGGCTCCGAGGCCAAGCTCGGTTGGTACGACGATGCGCTCTACGCGCACATCACCGTGGTCGACGACACCGCGAGCGCAGCAGCCACCCCCGACCGCTGCTTCGGACACTGGCTGGTGGACTCGGTGGAGCTGCTCGCTGACCCGCGCGGCGACTCCGCGGACACCTCGAGCACCTTCAAGCTCGGCATGTTCCCCTTCACCGACGACCCGGAGGGCAAGAACGGCAACGGCAAGAACGGCCCCTGCTGGTCGCGCGACGCCGACAACCACCAGGGCTTCTCCTCTGGGCCGCTGGCCGAGACCATCATCAACGCTCCGAACGCTCCTGGCGTCGAGGTAGCGGCGCAGGTGAAGCGTGACGCCAACGGCAAGTACGAGGGTGGCACGTACGAGGTGGAGGTGAAGGTTCCGCTTGACGTGCTCCCGGCCGCGGTCGGCCCGACCAGCGCCGCGCCCACCGGCGACGCGGCCACCAACGAGGCCGATCCGCAGTACATGGGCTTCAACCTGACGCCCTACGACTCGGACAACCGTGACTTCATCGGCGAGACTCGCACCGCGTGGTCGGCCTTTGGTAGCCAGCAGTCCGAGCCCTACCGTTGGGGCCACGCGTACCTCGAGGGCTACGAGCCGCCGGCGGACCGCTCGATCGAGGCGAGCGATCCCGTCATCCCGGACACTGCGTTGAAGGGTGTGGAGTCGCCGCAGACCATCCACCAGTCGGCGATGCGCGGCGTGACGATGTCTGGCGTGCAGCCGACGGATTCCCTCACCGTGACGGACATAAGCTTCGAGGGCGACAACATCGTCGTGAGCTACGAGGCGTTGGCCGCCGGCACGCTGCGCGGGTTCGTCTGGAAGGGCGACCCTCGTTTCGTGCCTGTGTGGACGTCCAGCTGTGCAGGTGACACCGACGGCTTCGACGCCTGCTCCGACGAAGACGGCAAGGCGCCTAAGTGGGCTCCTGACATGGGCGGCAGACTGAAGGCCGACGGTTCCGTCGAGGTGAAGGCTGGCAAGGGCAAGTTCACGATTCCCGTGTCCAGCGACGTGCTGGCCGAGCTCGCATCTGACAGCGAGCTGCTGCTCTCGTGGGAAGAGCAGGGTAAGGATAACGGCGACGGCGTGACCGCCTGGGCGTACCCGATCCAGCCCGCCGGCGACCAGCCGAAGCCCGACAAGCCGGACAAGCCAGACGGCCCGGGCGTCGTCGACAAGCCCGACAAGCCGGACGGCCCGGGCGCCATCGACAAGCCACTCAAGCCTGGCATGCCGAGGACGGGATGCTGACGCAGTAACTGGCTGTGGATGAGAGGGGATCGAGGTGCAAGCCTCGGTCCCCTCTTGACGCATTCCCCACACATTTGAATACCGACGGGAATCTCTCGTGGGGAACCGGTAGGCTGCTGGCTATGCCACGCGTCGTCGTCAACGTTATGCCGAAGCCGGAGATTCTCGACCCCCAGGGGAAGGCCGTCACCGGCGCACTGCACCGTCTCGGATTCCAGGGCCTTACCGTGCGTCAAGGAAAGCGATTCGAGATCGACGTCGAGGGTGAAGTCACCGACGAGGTACTCACCCAGATCCGTGCCGCGGCCGAGACGCTGCTGGCCAACACCGTCATCGAGTCGTTCGACGTGGTGGTCGAATGACCAAGATCGGCGTCGTCACATTCCCCGGCTCGCTCGACGATCACGACGCGCTGCGCGCGGTGCGTCTGAGCGGTGCTGAAGCAGTGCCGCTGTGGCATGCGTCGGACTCTATCCTCGGCGTCGACGCCATCATCCTGCCGGGCGGATTCTCCTACGGCGACTACCTGCGCTGTGGTGCGATCTCGAGCTTGAGCCCCGTGATGGCAACCGTCATCGACGCCGCGCGCAAGGGCATGCCGATCCTCGGCATCTGCAATGGGTTCCAGATTCTCTGTGAGGCGCAGCTCCTCGAAGGCGCGATGATTCGCAATGCTGGCCAGCAGTTCATTTGCCGCGACGAGCGTCTGCGCGTCGAAACGAAAGACACCGTCTGGACGTGCGTGTTTAACAAGGGTGAAGAAATCACCATCGCGCTCAAGAACGGTGAGGGTAACTTCCAGGCGGCACCCGAGGTGCTGCGCAAGCTGGAAGACAACGACCAGGTGGTGTTCCGCTACCTCGACAACCCCAACGGCTCCGCCAACGACATCGCCGGCATCACGAACGAGAGCGGCAACGTCGTCGGCCTCATGCCGCACCCCGAACACAACGTCGAGGAACTCACCGCCACGTCCGTCGACGGTCGCCGCTTCTTCGAATCCGTGCTGACCTTCCTCCAGCGATAATTGTTCGTCCCGCCTGCAACGGTTCACGTACTCGAAAGCGTGTAACTGGTTGGAGGTAACACATGGGCTTCGACGAATTCATCCTCGACCGCGGTGAGCGGCTGCTCCGCGCTGCGTGGCTGCTCACCGGGGATCGGCAGCACGCCGAGGACCTGCTTCAGACCGCACTCGTGAAGTGCTGGAGCAAGTATGACGGGGATGACGATCGTTTCGAGGGGTACGTGCGCACGACCCTGCACCGCACGTACATCTCCTGGTGGCGTCGGCGGAGCTGGCATGAGCAACCCGTCGAACATATGCCGGAACGGTCCGATGCTGATGCCCGAGTTGAAGTGCGGCTGGACCTTGCGCGTGCCCTGCGCACGCTCAGCCGTCCACAGCGAGCGGTCATCACGTTGCGCTATTTCGACGATCTCACCGTGCCGCAAGTGGCCAAAACGCTTGGCATGCCGGAAGGGACGGTCAAAGCCCACCTCCACCGAGGAATCCAGGTCCTGCGCAACAGCGGGCTGGTCGAACAGGAGGAACTCGCATGAACCTGCATGATCAACTTGAAGAACTCGCGCCCAGCATGTCTACGCGTGGCCTTGCGAGCGGTGTGCGCAAGCGTCGGCGTCGGCGCCAAACCATCGCCGCTGGCACCGCAACGGCGGCAGTGGCCTTGGTAGCGGTCGGAGCAGTGTTCCTACAGACCGGGACGCCCACAGGGCCGTCGACATATGTGGACGCCGTTCCAGGAGCGACGCAGAGCGAGGAAGTGCTCTCCGAGCAGCCCTCGTCGCCGAGTACTGAGCCCGGCCAGCAACTCGTCGCGGGACAGGTGACGTTGCTGCGCAAGGACGCGAAGTCCCCGGTGATGATGTGTACTGCGGTGATGCAGAGCGCGCCGCCGCAGTGTGAAGGGCCGACTGTGACAGGCGAGATCGATTGGGAGAAGATCGAGGCCAGCAAATACGCGGAAGCGCCAGAGTTCCGCATTGCGGACGCGTGGGTCGTCGGGCACTTCGACAGCACGAAGCAAACCTTCACGCTGACCCAGCAGCCGACGCTGGAGCAGCCCAAGGGTGCGGAACCCGTCGACGAAGAAGACCCTGCTGACGTCCCGCAGCTGTGTGAGGATCCCTTGGCTGGCGCGAAGAAGGGTGGACGAAACGACCGTGATGCGCTCGTCCGCAAAGCTGAGGCGCTGCCTGGTTACGTCGATCTGTGGGTGAGCGATGGTTCGAACGCCTTCAACGTGGTGGTCAGACAAGACGCGGAGGGCGCGTTCAAGAGCCTGCGAGAGGTGTGGCAAGGCGAGCTGTGCGTCGAGGCACGAGAAGAGGTGCCGAGCCGCGAGCAGATCCAAGCCGCGCACGACGCGCTGGTTCCCTTGCGCAGGGAAGTGCCGGACCTGCGCGTGTCCAAAGACAACCAAGGGGTCATGGTGTCTGCCTGGTTCATCGATGAAGCCACCGAAACGATTATTCACCAACTCGCCGAGGCGCACGTGCCTGCCGATGCAGTGACGATCCAATCAACCCTCAAGCCGCTCGCCCAGTAGCGATGCGCTGAGGCCCGACGCCCCCCAGTTGACCGTTATCCTCCACACCTGCAAGAAATCCCCGAAAACGGGGGTCCGCAAGCTTCTGATGGAGGATAACGGTCAACTTTTTCGAGTGCCCAGGCGCCCGGTTCGGAGGTGGCGCCCGCAACCGAGGCACACCAGGTAGATTGTGATGCGTGGTAGACACAGTTTCGAACGCGATCAACACCCCCGACCTGGAACAGCCCTACGCTGCCCTAGGCGTCAAGGACGACGAGTACGCGCGCATCCGTGAGATTCTCGGCCGCCGCCCCACCTCGGGCGAGCTCGCCATGTACTCGGTGATGTGGTCGGAACACTGCTCCTACAAGTCATCCAAGGTGCACCTCACAAAGTTCGGCGAACTGAGCCAGGAGACCCCGCGCGGCCCGCTGCTGGCGGGCATCGGCGAACAGGCCGGCGTCGTCGACGTGGGCCAGGGCTGGGCGGTCACCTTCAAAGCCGAGTCGCACAACCACCCCAGCTACGTTGAGCCGTACCAAGGCGCCGCCACCGGCGTCGGCGGCATCGTGCGCGACATCCTCGCCATGGGCGCCCGCCCCATCGCTGTGATGGACTCCCTGCGCTTCGGCCCGCTCGACGACGATGACACCAAGCGCGTCCTGCCCGGCATCGTCGCCGGAGTGGGCGGCTACGGCAACTGCCTCGGCCTGCCCAACGTCGGGGGAGAGGTGCAGTTCCACGACACCTACCGGGCAAACCCGCTCGTCAACGCGTTTTGCGTCGGCGTGCTGCGCCACGAAGACCTCCACCTCGCGTTCGCGCGTGGCGTCGGCAACAAGGTGATCCTGTTTGGTTCGGCCACGGGCGGCGACGGCATCGGCGGCGCGTCGATCCTCGCGTCGGAGGCATTCGACGAGGACGGCCCGGCGAAGCGCCCCAGCGTGCAGGTGGGCGACCCATTCATGGAGAAGCTGCTCATCGAATGCACGCTCGAGCTGTTCGCCGAGGGCCTCATCTCCGGCATCCAAGACCTCGGTGCCGCCGGCATCTCGTGCGGCACGTCGGAGCTCGCATCGGCAGGCGACGGCGGCATGCACATCGAGCTCGATACGGTGCCGCTGCGCGACCCGTCGCTGCTGCCCGAAGAGATTCTCATGAGCGAATCGCAGGAGCGCATGATGGCCGTCGTCGAGCCTGACAAGATCGAGCGCTTCATGGAGATCTGTGCGAAGTGGGACGTGCAGGCCACCGTCATCGGTGAGGTCACCGACGGCGACCGCCTCGTGATCGACTGGCACGGCGAGACCATCGTCGACGTCGACCCCACCACCGTCGCGCACGACGGCCCCGTCTACGAGCGCCCCTACTGGCGCCCCGGATGGCTCGACGAGGTCAACGGCAACCGGGCCGAAGACCTCCCGCGCGACAACTCGCCCGAAGGGCTCAAGCGCGCCTTCCTCGACGTCCTCGCGCACCCCAATATCGCTGACAAGACGTGGATCACAAGGCAGTACGACCGCTTCGTGCGCGGCAATTCCGTGATGGCGCAGCCGGACGACGCGGGCATGATCCGCATCGACGAGGAGACCGGCCTCGGCATCGCGATGGCGATGGACGCCAACTCCCGCTTCACGTTCCTCAACCCCTACCTGGGCGCGCAGCTCTCGCTCGCCGAGGCCTACCGCAACGTCGCAGTCTCCGGTGCCCAACCCGTCGCGATCACCGACTGCCTCAACTACGGCAACCCAGAAAATCCCGAGATCATGTGGCAATTCGTCGAGACGGTGCTGGGGCTCGTCGACGGCTGCCGCGAGCTCGGCACGCCGGTCACCGGCGGCAACGTTTCGCTCTACAACTCCACCGGCGACACCGCCATCCTTCCGACGCCGACCATCGGCGTCGTGGGTGTCATCGACGACGTCGCCACCCGCATCAAGTCAGGCTTCCAATACACCGGCGACGCCATCTGCCTACTCGGCACCACCGACGAGGAACTCTCTGGCTCCATTTGGGAGACGCAGCTCCACGACGGGCACCTCGGCGGCATGCCGCCCAAGGTGCGGCTGGCGGAAGAGAAAGCGCTCGCCGCAGTGTTCCAGATGGCGGCCAAGGAGGGGCTGCTCACCTCGTCGCACGATCTGTCCGAGGGTGGGCTCGCTGTCGCGCTCGCGGAGTCCGCGTTCCGTCATGGCGCTGGCTTCGCCGTGACGCTCCCCGGAGAGGACGCCACCGTCGACCTCTTCAGCGAATCCGCGGCCCGCGCGCTCGTCTCGCTCTCCGGCGCCGGCCTGCCCCGCTTCGAGGAGCTGTGCGCCACCCACGGTGTGCCCATCACGCGCATTGGTGAGGTCACCGGCGACAACCAGCTCGAATTCGTCGGCCAGTTCTCCATTTCCCTCGACGAGGCCCGCGCGGCCTGGGAAGCGCCGCTGCCAGCAGCCCTGGGTTAACGCGGGCGGCTCAGAACGTCCCGAACATCAGCCTGCCCACCAGCGCGGCCGAGAGGATGCACACCACCAGCGTGAGCGGCATGAAACGCGTCGCGAACTTCGTGCCGAACGCGCCGCTTTGCATCGCAAACAGTTTGATGTCCACCATCGGGCCCACGACGAGGAACGCCAGCTGAGCGGTGGGGGACACCGTCGTGAGCGACGAGACGACGAACGCGTCGGCCTCGGAACACAGCGAGAGCGCGACGGCTAGCGCCGCCATGATGAGGATGGCCAGCCACGGGTTCTCCGTCAGTGTTGCGAGCACGCCTGCGGGCACGAACACCTTGAGCGCCGCCGCAGCGGCAGCACCCACGACGAGAAAACCGCCGGCCTGCAGCAGGTCGTGCGTCGCTGTCTCGCGGAAGATGTCCGCCTTGGACTGCCCTTCGTGCTCGTGCCCTGATTGCGATTTCATCCATTCCTGCTTACCGACGGCAATCCACACCCAGCCGATCACCACGACGGCGAGCAGCGACGCCGCGAGTCGCGCCCAGACCATCATGGGGTTGCCCTGAAAGGCCACGGCGGTGGCAACCAGCACGATGGGGTTCACTGCGGGGGCGGCCAGCAGAAACGCCAAGGCTGCCGCCTGCGAGAGCCCGCGGCGCATCAGCGACTGCGATACGGGCACCGACGCGCACTCGCACCCTGGCAGCACCATGCCGGCGGCACCGGCGGTGGGGACGGCGAGCCATGGTGAACGGGGCGTCACCTTCGCGAGCACATCTTTCGGCATCCACGCCGCGATGGCGCCGGAGACGAGGACGCCCAGTACGAGGAACGGCAAGGCCTGCACGACGATGGCAAGCAGCAGCGTGCCGAACGTCGAGGCAGCGCCGGTCAATTGGATCATCGGGCCGTTGGCGTCGAGCGTGCGAAGAAGAGCCAGGAGCGCGAGGACGGCGATGAAAGGCGCGAGCCAAATGCGTATGAAGTTGCTCATAGGTACGGCTCCGCGGGCTCCTCGACGATCTTGACGTCCACGGCGCTCAGCACGGGGTAGTCTTTGCTGGCCTGCTCATCGAGGAAGCCCTCCACTTCAACCCAGACGTTCTCGCCATCGGGCATATCTGCGCCCGTGACCGCCACGCTGTACAGGTTGGCGTCGGCGGCGCAGCAGTAGATGCGGAAGCGGTTGACCGTCCACTGATCGTCCGCAAGTTCGCTCGGCTTGGAGACGAATCCGAGCATCCGCACGCGCTTGTCGACGAGGTCTTCGGGGCGTCCCCAGACGAATCGGTCGGAGTAGTCCTGCACGGTGAGGTCGGTGAGTCCCTGCGCCGGCAGCGGCTCGAAATCGATGGTTTTGTGCTTGGCCACCTGGGCGCTCTCTAATGCGGGCCGCTTGGCGGCGGCGTCGGTGCCGAGCGCGGCAGGAGCGGCGAGTGCGAACACCAGCGCGGGCACGAACAAGAATCCGGCCACCCGCGGGGTGCCGTGATGGTGGGGCTCAGCCACGTCGGCCTGTTTGTCGGCTTCTGCGTTCGCGGCGTCTTCCGCGTCGGCGATGGCGTCGCTGGCGCTGAGCAGCGTCCAGATGCCGAGCGCGACCATCGCGATCACCGCCGCGAGCAGATAGGGCTTGAACCACGGCTGGAGATAGTTGGTGTAGCTGCCGGAGGTGAGCATCCCGAACACGACGGTGGCAAGGGCTAACAAGCACGTTGCACCGAGGGACTGTGCCGTCGCGGACTTCCGCGTCGCGGCAGGAGCAGAAGGTGAAGACATGGCGTTTCCAATGGTGGCACGTGGCCCGGCCCCGGCGCGATGAAGCTAGCCGGAACCGGGCCACGCGAGGAGTGGGTTACTTGTTACGACGGCCGATCAGCACGGCACCTGCCATCAGCGCGAGCATGAAGATCGCGCCGGTGGAGGCATCCGCACCAGTCTTCGGCATGCCGGGCTTCGGCTTGCTCTTGCCAGGGTTGGTCTTGTCGCCACCCTGGTCGCCGCCCTGATCGCCCTGATCGCCCTTGTCGCCGCCCTGGTCGCCCTGGTCGTCAGGCGTCGGGGTCTTCTGATCACCGCTGGGCACGAACGGGATACCGGCCGGCACGTTGGTGTCGAGGCCCAGAGCGTTGACGATCGTGTAGTGGAGGTCAGTCTGGTCGGTGAAACCGAGGACGTTCTCCGCCGACGGGCCCTGGGCTGCGATACGCAGCTGAGCGCCAGTGTGCGTCGAAGCCGAGTTCTTGACCGCAGCCTCGTTGGTGGGAGCAGTGGCGTAGTTCACGCTCATCTCGTCGCCATCGGCCGTGCGGAGCTTGGTCACGAGGCCCGAGGTGAGCACGCTGTTCTGCACGATCTGCGAGGTGTGAGCGTGGTCGGCGGTCACAACGATGAGCGTGGGCTCCTTGTTCTCGGCCACCCACTTACGGGCCACCTGCACGGCCTGGTCGAGGTCGTCGAGTTCGCCGATCTGGCCACAGATATCGGAATCGTGGTCAGCCTTGTCGATCGACGCGCCCTCCACCTGCAGGAAGAAGCCCTTGTCGTTCTTCAGCAGGTCGAGTGCCTTGCCGGTCATGTCAGCCATGGTGGGGACATCGTCGGAGCGCTCGGGGTTGAGCTTGCACTCCTCTGGATCCTTCTTAGCGCCGTCGGTCGTCGGCACGCTGCGCAGGAAGTTGCGCGGCATGTTGCCCGACGAGAAGAGGCCGAGCACCGGGGTGCTCTGATCGGCAGCGCTGACAGCGTCGAGCTCAGCCTTGGTAGTGACCACCTTGTAGCCGTTGGCCTTGGCGTTGTCGACGACGCTCTTGCCAGCCATCCACTCGGTGGAGCCGGCCTTGCCGCTCACCTGCACGGTCTGGTCGAACGCCTTGGCGCCGCCACCGAGGGTGACGTCGGCGCGGGTGTCCACGAGCTGCTCGGAGATGGAACCGAGGCCGCCGTTCTCGCGGTACTGACCCTCGGTTGCGCCGGTCTGGCAGGAGCTCGAGTTCTTCTCCTTCTCCGGGCCGTAGCACTTGCGGTTCAGCGCGTGCGAGCCCATGACAGCCGGGGTGGCGTCCTGGATCTCAGAGGTGGTCACGTTACCGGTCTTCATGCCCTTGGCCTTGGCCATCTCCAGCAGGTTGGCCTTCGGGGTGCCGTCGAGGCCGACGCTCACGCCACCGTTGTAGGTCTTGGTGCCGGTGGCCCAGCCGGTGCCCGACGCGGCGGAGTCCGTCACGTAGGAGGGCTTGCCGGTCTTCGGATCCAGCGCCCAGTGCGTGTAGGAGCCGGTGTAGTCGAGCGCGTCGACGCCGGGGAGGCGGCCGTTGGCGCCGTAGAGGTAGTTACGGGCGGAGGTGATTTCCGAGTCGCCCATGCCATCGCCGATGAACAGGATGACGTTCTTGGCCTGCTCCTTGGAGCGCTGCTGGCCCTCGGTGCCGTACTGGCCACATTCGCCCGCATCGGGAGCTACGACGTTACCGTTCGCGTCCACCTTGAAGCAGGTCTCGTTCGGGTTCGAAGCCGCGACGGGCTTCTTCAGCGCCGCGTCGGTCGAGGTCTGCTTCTTATTGGGGTTGAGGTCCAGCGCGCTCAGCATCGTGTAGAAGAGGTCGGTCTGGTCGGTCTGGCCGATGACGTTTTCTTCACCGGGGCCGAAGGCAGCCACGCGGAGCTGGGCGCCAGTATGCTGGGTGGAACCCTTGGCAATCTCCTCGGTGGGGATGGTTCCGTAGGAGACGGTCATCGGAGCGCCATCCGCGGTGAGAATGCGAGCGGTGGCCGAGACATTGTCGGCCTCGTCGTAGACGATCTGCGTGGTGTGTGAGTGGTCGGCGGTCACGACGACGAGGGTGTTGCCGTCCTTCTTTGCGAAGTCGAGCGCAGCCTTGGTCACCTCGTCGAGACGCTCGGTCTCGCCGATCTGGCCGCAGATATCGGAGCCGTGGGCGCGCTTATCGATGGAGGCCGACTCGATCTGCAGGAAGAAGCCCTTCTCAGCCTTCGGGTCGTCGAGGAGCTCGATGGCCTTGTTCGCCATGAGGGGGAGCTCCGGCTGGGTGCCGATGTCCTGCTTCTCGCAGGTGTGTGGAGCCTTCTTCGCACCGCCCACTTCCGCCTGGTACGGGGCGAAGCGGGTGGTCATGTTGCCGTCGTGGAACAGGCCGAGCACGGGGTTGTCCTGATCGGCCTTCGTCACAGCGGAGAGCTCGTCGGCGGTGGTGACCACCTGGAAGCCGTTGTCCTTGGCGTTTTCGAGCACCGACTTGCCGGCGGTCCACTCGGTCTGCTTGATGCCATCCACGCCGGTGAGGAACGGGTTACGGCCGGGGCCGCTCTCCTGCACGATCTGGTTGAAGGCCTTGGCGCCGCCGCCGAGGGTGACGTCGGCGCGGGTTTCGATGAGCTGTTCGGAGATAGAGCCGAGGCCGCCGTTCTCGCGGTACTGCGAGTTGTAGAAGTCGCCGAAGCAACCTTTATTGCCTTCCTTCGTGTTCTCCGGGCCGTAGCACTTGCGGCCGACGGCGTGGGAGCCCATGCCAGCAGGGGTGGCGTCCTGGATCTCAGACGTGGAGACGTTGCCGGTGCGCATGCCAGCCTTCTTGGCGATCTCGATCATGTTCTCGACGGGCTTGCCGTCGATCTTGATGCCGAGCGCGCCGTTGTACGTCTTGGTGCCGGTCGACCATGCGGTGGCGGAAGCGGCGGAGTCCGTCACGTAGTTGAACTTGCCGCTGGCGTCGATGGAGTGGTGGGTGTACATGCCCTCCGAGGTGAGCTCGTCGATGCCCTCGAAGCGGCCTGCCGCACCCTTGAGGTAGTTGCGGGCAGCGGTGATTTCCTGCTGGCCCATGCCGTCGCCGATGATGAGGATCACGTTGCGGGCGGTGGCGTCGGTGCGGCCCTGGCCGGCCTTACCGTACTGGGCGCAATCGCCGGGGCCGGGGGCGACGACGTTGCCGGCCGCGTCGATGGTGATGCAGGACTCTGGACCGTTGTAGGTGCGGGTCGTCGGTTCGCTGGCCGCGTCACCGGGGGACGCAGTCATCGCCAGCGAACCGATCATGCCGGTCAGCGTGAGCGCGGCCAGGGAGGCCGTGCGACGCTTGGATGAACGATGAGACATGGGCCGCCTTTCTTGCAGCTCGGATGCTGGAAGCCAGCATCTCGTTGAGGTCTCCTTCATCTCATCGCTCGCAATCAACTATTACCCACACAACAGATGACCGTTTCGTGAACAATCGTCAAACTTGGGAACTCCGGGATGACAAGCGTGAACGGGCATTCAGATACGCAATGGACACCTGATGTTCACCTGGCGTGGGCTTGTTGTGAATCGATGTCATTACCCCTCGCGGAGAGCCGTTCCGCACGCAGATTGCACGTCGGAGCCCCGTTGTTCGGCCCGGGGCACTAGGCTGCGAGAGGTGAACATCTCCGAAGCATCCGCACGTGTCCTGCCTGGCGTTCTCGACGATCTCAAGCGTCTCGTCGCCATCCCGTCGATCTCTTCCCTGCCCGAGCACCACGACGACGTGGTCGCCGCCAGCGAAGAAGTGGCTCGCCTCATCCGTGAGGCCGGAGCCGCTGAGGTTCGTTTCCTGGAGGCAGGTGGCAAGCCCGCCGTCTACGCCCACTTCCCGGCACCCGAAGGCCAGCCCACGGTGCTGCTCTACTCCCACTACGACGTGCAGCCCACCGGCGACGTCACGCAGTGGAGCTCAAGCCCGTTCGAGGCCACCGAGCGTGACGGGCGGCTCTTCGGCCGAGGCGCTGCCGACGACAAGGGCGGCGTGGCCGTGCACCTCGCGGCGCTACGCGTCTTCGACGGCAAGCCGCCGGTGGGCGTCAAGCTGCTCATCGAGGGGGAAGAGGAGCAGGGCTCCCCGACGATGTCCGCCATCCTCGACAAGTACCCCGAGGAAACCAGCGCCGATGTGTTCGTGATCGCCGACGCTACGAACTGGGAGGTGGGTACGCCGTCGCTCACCACCATGCTGCGCGGCCTCGTCGACGCCACCGTCACGGTGAAGACACTCGAGACGCCGATGCACTCCGGCGCCTATGGCGGCGTGGTTCCCGACGCGCTCACCGCGCTGTGCCGCCTCATGGCCACGCTCCACGACGAGCGAGGCAACGTCGCGATTGAGGGCCTGGTGAGCTCCGACGACGTGGCCGTCGACTACTCCGACGAGCGCCTGCGCGAGGAGACCGGCCTGCTCGACGGCGTCGAACTCATTGGCGACGGGCCTGCCGCCGCGCGCCTGTGGACCAAGCCGACGGCATCCGTGCTCGCGATTGACGCCACGCCCGTCAAAGACGTGTCGAACGTACTCGTGCCGAGCGCGCGCGCCGTCGTGAGCGTGCGCATCGCACCCACCGACGATCCGGAGCGCGCCAGCGAAGCGCTGAAGAAGCATCTTCTTGAGCATGCGCCCTGGGGTGCGCAGGTGGAGGTTGAAGCTGGCCGTGGCGGGTCCGGCAGCTTCCTCGAACTCACCGACGATCGCGCCCATGCCGCCGTCGCGGCCTTCAAGGAAGCGTTCGGCAAGGAACCCGTCGAAATGGGCTGCGGCGGATCCATCCCGATCGTCGCCGACTTCTCCAGCCGCAACCCCGACGCGCTCGTGCTCGTCACCGCCGTCGTTGACCCGTACTCGCGCATGCACGGCATCGACGAGTCGCTCGGCCTCGACGACTTCGGCAAGGCCTGTCACGCCGAGGCGCAGCTGCTGGCCAACCTCGCGGAGGTCCAAGCATGAGCCGCATCGAACGCGACTCGCTGGGCGAGCTGGAGATTCCCTCCGACGTCTACTGGGGCGTGCACACCGCCAGGGCCGTCGAGAATTTCCCCATCAGCAAGCGCGCGATCGGCGTGTACCCCGACCTCATCCGCGCGTTTGCGCAGGTGAAACAGGCTGCGGCACGCGCCAACGCTGACCTCGGCGAACTCGACGACGAACGCGCCGGCTACATCGACCAGGCCTGCCAAGACATCATCGACGGACGCTTGCAAGACCAGTTCGTCGTCGGCGTGATCCAGGGCGGCGCAGGCACGAGCACCAACATGAACGTGAACGAGGTGATCGCGAACCGGGCGCTGGAGATCGCAGGCCACCCCAAGGGTGACTACGCGTTCATCCATCCCATCGATCACGTGAACCGTGCGCAGTCCACCAACGACTCATACCCGTCGGCAGTGAAGCTCGCCATCGCGGCGGCCATCAAGAAGCTCATCGCGGAAGTGCAGCTGCTGCAGTACTCATTCCATCTGAAGAGCCGCGAGTTCCGCCACGTGCTGAAGGTGGGGCGCACCCAGCTGCAGGACGCCGTGCCCATGACGCTCGGGCAGGAGTTCCACGGGTTCTCCACCACGCTCGCCCAGGACATCGAGCGTCTGCAAGGCCTCCTCCCGCTGCTGTTCAGCCTCAACCTCGGGGCGACGGCGATTGGCACCGGCATCAACGCGCACGCCGATTACGCCCCCGCGGTGATGCAGCACCTGCGTGCGATCACGGGTGAGGCGGGGCTATCCACCGCGCGCGACCTCATCGAAGCGACGAGCGACACCGGCGTGTTCATGTCCACGTCGGCGGTGGTGAAACGCGCCGCCATGAAGATCAGCAAGATCTGCAATGACCTCCGTCTGCTCTCCTCTGGTCCACAGGCCGGCCTGGGCGAGATCAACCTGCCCGCCCGGCAGGCTGGCTCGTCGATCATGCCAGGCAAGGTGAACCCGGTGATCCCGGAGGCGGTATCGCAGGTGGCCTATGTCATCGCCGGCTCGGACGTGACGGTGGCGATGGCCTCTGAGGCGGGGCAGCTGCAGCTCAACGCCTTTGAACCCGTGATGGCGCACGTGATTCTGCAGAACACGACGTGGCTACGTCGGGCCATCCGGACGCTGCGCATCAATTGCGTCGACGACATCACGGCCAACGAGGAACACCTAGCGGAGATGGTCAACAACTCCGTGGGTGTCGTGACGGCGCTATCGCCGGCCATTGGCTACCAGGCCGCCGCCGACGTCGCGAAGGCCGCGCTGCGAGGCGAAGGTACCGTGCGGGAGCTCGTCGTGCAGCGTGGTCTACTCGACGAAGCGCAGGTGGACGCCATGATGAACCCGGCCCAGCTGTCGAATCAGGGGCCGGAAACGCAGACGATGCCCACGCTCACGCCTGAGCTCATCGCCGCAATTGAGAGCGATCTCGACTCTGCGGACCGCCTCGAACACTACTGAGTGAGCGGGGACTTGGACGCGAGTGGGCGATCCCTTGCGTCCAAGTCTTGCTCGACGAGGTCAGCGATTGCCCTCGCTGCAGACTCGTCCTCACTCACGACCGTCACCGCTGCACCGTGCTCTGCGCCGAGCGACATGATCATGAGCGGGGAACTTGCCACGACGGACTGGCCGTTGTGGACCAAAATGACTGAAGCGTCGAAAGTCTGGGCAGCCTGGGCAATGATGCGAGCTGGGCGTGCGTGCAGCCCAATGGTTGATCCGACCGTAACGGTCATCTCAGTCATTGCCTTCTCCCTTCTGCTGTGAACTCTGTGTCGTTCTGCGCCGCGCTGCGTAAACGAGACGTTAGGCCTATCTGTACACCACCGATGCAAATGGGGTGTGCGGCGATCATTGCCGTCCCCCAATTATCCCCCAAAGAGATGTGTCTGGGTAATCGGGGTGGTCCAGGCTCCATTTGGCGGTTTGGAAGAGAGCCGAGAAGTCAATACCCTGGGTATGCAAAACCGACGGTATTGGAGTGCTCATGGTCACCAGGCCTACCCGCAGCGAGGTGCAGCAAGAGCTGCTGCGCGCCGCAGAAGCAGTATTTTCCGAACAGGGCTATCAGCGGGCGAGCCTCAATCAGATTGCGGAGCGCGCCGGATTCACCAAGGGCGCGGTGTACTCGAACTTCAAATCCAAACCCGAGCTGTACGTCGCCACCTGTGAGCGGTGGATTATGGCGTCGGTGCAGCACCTGCAGCCCCGCCTCAGCGCTGCCATCGAGGGCGTCGTCGAGTTGGAGCTCGTCGCGGAGCGCCTCGCGGAAGTGCTGGTAGAGCAGATACCCGACGCGGTGACCCACCAGCGCACGCTCGCCGAGTTCCGCATGCTCGCCGTTCACGCCGACGAGGTGCGCGACGGCTACACCACGCTGCTCGAACGACGCATGGCTATGGTGGAAGAGGTGCTCGCAGGCCATCCCCTGACGAGCGGATACAGTGAGGAGCGGCGTCGAAACATCGCCTTCGGCGCACTCACCATGCTCACTTCGTTGACGATGGAATGTGTGGCGGCGCCTGCCGTCGTATCGTTTTCTCTGGCGCGCGAAGCGTTGGCCCGATGCATGAAAGGATTGCTCGCATGAATGCCGTGCTCGAAGCCAAGAACCTGGAAGCCGAAGGCCCTCGTGGGCGCATCTTCGGCCCACTCGACCTCACCCTCGACGCCCGACAGATCTGCGTGGTGCACGGTGAGCAGGGCAGCGGGAAGTCGTCGCTGTTGCTCGCGCTGGCCGCCCGACTGCGCGCCGCCACTGGCAGCCTCACCATCGACGGAATCGACGCCATCGCCAACCCCCGTCGTGCCATGGCGCTCACGGGCGTCGCACGGCTGGGCGACTACGTCGCGCCAGAAGACCGCCTGACGCTGCGAGAGTCCGTGTTCGAGCGCTGCTTTCTCGAAGGCATTTCCGTCCACGACGGGGTCGCTCGCGCAGATCAGTTGGAGCGGCTCGTCGGCTTCCGCCTCGACCGCACCACCGAGATGGCAGACTTCACACCGCTCGAGCGCACCATCGCGTCGGTGGGGCTCGTTATGCTTCGGCCGTCGAAGGTCGTGGTGCTCGACGATGCGGACGTGCTGGTGCCGCACGAACAGCAGCCGCTGATGTTCGAGCTCATTTCGAGGATGCTGTCCCTCGACGACGCGGTGCTGATCGCCGCCACCCTCGACCGAGGCACAGCGCCAGCGGGTGCCGTCGAGGTGACACTGCCGTCGCAGAAGAAGAAATCGTCGAGGCCTATTGACGAAGGGCTCGCCATCATCGGCATGGCGAAGGCGGAACCCTTCGAGATCGATCCCGACGTGGTGGTGGCCAGTATTCGCAACGCGGGGCCTATCGAAGATTCGGTGCCCGATGACAATGACACGCCAACCGAAGACGACGGCCATGACGAGGAGGCTGAGGTATGAGGTCGATCACCCACTTCGTGCGCTATGAATTCCGACGCTTCAAGGGCGTTCCCCGCCTCGCGCTCATCTTCGTGTTGCTGCTGCCACTGCTCTATGGCGTCATCTATCTGGGTGCCAACTGGAACCTCTACGACAACATCGACGAGATCAAGGTTGCCGTAGTCAACAACGACAAACCCACGAAATTCGAGGGCATGGAAATCGACGGCGGCGGCCAATTCGTCGAGGCGCTGCGCGACCGTCCCGTATTCGACTGGCAGTTCTTAGACTCCGAGGAGGAGGCGCGAGAAGGGTTACGCGAGGGCGAGTACTACATGGTCATCACGGTGCCCGAAAACTTCTCGTCGAACCTCGTGAGCGCCGGCAACTACGATCCGAAACGTGCCGTGATCACCATGCATCGCGACGACGCCAACGGGTTCATTATCGGCTCGCTCACAGGTAAAGCCGAGGACACGCTCGCGAAGACCCTCGACTCCACCGTCTCCGACGCCTATTTCCGGGCGCTGTTCGGCTCGCTGGAGGAGATCCGGCAGGGAATGCTGGACGCCGCTGACGGTGCGGGGCAGCTCGACGACGGGCTCAAGCAGGTCAAGGACGGCGTCGCGGAAATGCACGAGAAACTCCTCGAAGCTTCCAGCAAGACCGAGGGCCTCGTCGACACCGCCAATGCCGTTGAGAAGGGGCTCGACGGTGTGAGCGCGTCGGTGGATGAGATGTCGAAGGGTGCCGCGCAGATGCGCTCCGGGGCGAGCACCGTCGCGGATTCTGGGGCGGCCGTTGCTGGGAGCATTCAGGCGGCTGCCGCGCAGGTCGACCCGCTCATCAACCACGCACTGGGGCAACTACCGAAGATTCGCGAGCAGGCAGGCGAGCTGGTCAAGGTGCAGGGCGAGATCAACAGCGACGGCGGCGGGCTCGTCGTCGAACTGAACCGCCACGTCGACCGGGCGCGCACGCACTCCAGCAGCCTCAGTGCGAAGTACCCTGAACTCGCCAAGGACAAGGATTTCATCGCGCTCACGCGCGAGCTCGACGGGGCGCGAAACTCGCATGTGACGCTCACCTCGAAGCTCGACCAGGCTGCAACGCTCACGGCAGGCATCAACCTGCAGCTTGACACGAGCGGCCTGGAGAAGGCGGCCCGCAACGCGCAGTCGTCGCTCGACAACGCGCGGAAGCAGGCGGGCGGTATTGACGACGGGGTCGCGGCCATGCGTGCCGGCGCGGGCACCGTCGATCAGGGCATCCAAGACGGCCGCGATGCCCTGCGCAACGTCGGTGCGCAGGCGCGTTCGGTGACCGACTCGATCCCTGAAGTCGTCGATGGCGTGGTGCGGCTCACCGACGGGGTGGGCCAGCTCAACACCGCGGTCCCGCAGCTCTCCGACGGTGCCCACAAGCTCCACACTGGGCTCGACGAAGGTGCCCGGCGCCTGCCGCAGCTGAGCGATTCTGAACAAGAGAACCTGGCCGTCGTGATGAGCTCCCCGGTGGACCTCAAGCAAGTCGTCGACCACGATGCCGAGAACTACGGACGCGGCCTGGCACCCCTGTTCGCATCGATCGGCCTGTGGATCCTGTGCATCTCCGGGTTCCTCGTCGTGCGCACCATCTCCGGGCGCGCGCTCACCGGCCGAGGCAACCCGCTGCGCATCGCGGCAACGGGGCTCGGACCGATCGCCGCCATCGGCCTCGTGGCCTCCTGGCTCATGGGATTCGGCCTGTGGTTCTTCCTGGGCCTAAACCCCGTGCACCCGGTGCTGTTCTTCCTGCTGCTGACCGTCTCGTCGCTGTCGTTCCTGTCGCTGGCGTACATGTTCCGGGTGATCCTGGGCTCGCCGCAGACCGCGCTGTTCCTGGTGTGGCTCATCATCCAGATTCCGTCCAGCGGTGGCACCTTCCCGGTGCAGATGTTGCCGCCGCTGTTCCAGTATCTGGCCCCCGTATCACCCATGTGGTACTCCGTGACGGCCTTTAGGGTGACGATCTCCGGCGGATCGATGGCCACGTACTGGATGTGCATTGGGGTGCTGGCCGGGGTGCTGGCGCTTGCGGTGACCGCGTCGGTGCTGCTCATCCGGCGCAGGCAGCGTTTCCGCATGCGCGACCTGCACCCGCCGATGATCACGTCGGAGTCGACGGCGGACTACGCCTTCTCGATCCGTCCGCGCTGATCGTCGCCAGCGCAGTTGACCGTTATCCTCCACGCCTGCAGAAAATCCCCGAAACGAGGGGATCAAACGCTTCTCGTGGAGGATAACGGTCAACTTTTTGCTCTTCCCCCAAAATTTCCCCTGTGGAAAACGGGCGTGGAGGGGTGCTGGTTACCAATCCTGTTGCATGGACATTTTCGCGAACCAGCCCATCATCGCTGTCAGAGACCACCCGCATCTCGCCAACGCCCTGCGCTCCATGCGCCGCAGAGGCAAAGCGTGGTCGCCGCTACCTGGCGTCTACGCCCATCCCAACGTGCCCGACACGTGGGAGACCCGTGTCCTTGCCGCCATGGCGTGGGCGCCCGACCACGCCCTCGTCGGTGCCGCTGCTGCTCGCGTGACGTGGTGGGACGACCTGCCCATCGACGACATCGAGCTGTGGGGCGCCCGTAAGGAATCCCCGGTGGCGTGGCTCACGGTGCGGCGCGCGTCGCTCGACCCCGACGTCATGATCTGGCACGACGACTACAAGGTCGCGGCGCCTGCGTTGTCGGCCGTGCAGCTCGTGAAGGAGCTGGGCGGCCAGGCCGTCGACGAGGCTCTGCGACGCGGCGTGGCCACCGTCGCTGACATGCACCTGGCCCTCAGCCATGTGCCTGGGCACACGGGCAATCGCCTTGCCAGGCGCATCTTGTGGGAGTCGAGGGACGTGCCGTGGTCGGAGTTCGAGCGGCTCGCCCACACCATGCTGCGACGCGCCCGCATCACGGGTTGGAAAGCGAACGCCACCGTGCAGGTGGGCGGCATGGCCTTTCCCGCCGACCTGCTGTTCGGCGGCAGCAAGCTCATCGCCGAGCTCGATGGCTACGAGTTCCACAAGGAGCGCGCCACGTTCGTACGCGATCGCATGAAGCAGAACCTGCTCACCCTCGCCGGATGGCAGGTGCTGCGGTTCACGTGGGAGACGATCGACGACCTCGTGCCGCAAATCCGGCAGGCGCTCAGTCAGAAAAGTTGACCGTTATCCTCCACGAGAAGCTTTTCGGGCCCCTGATTTCGGCAGAAATCGTCAGGCGTGGAGGATAACGGTCAACATCGACGGGTCAGCGCAGCCAAGCCGTGGTGTTGGCCGGGATCTCGCTCTCGACGGGGTGGCTCGCGACGAGCACTTCCCGCCCAGCGGGCACGGGCACGGGGCTACCCGAGACGTTGACGATCACCTGCACGCCAGCGTTGTCGAACATCAGCACGCCTTCGGGGGCGTCGAGCCACGTCAGCGTACCGGCGCCGAGCCCCAGTTCCTTGCGCAGACGCAGGAGCCGACGGTACAACTCCAGCGTGGAGCCCTCGACGCCGCGCTGCTGGGTCGCCGCGTAGTGCGCGTAACCCTCCGGCTGGGGCAGCCACGTCTTGCCGGTGGGGGAGAAACCCATCCCCGGCGCCTCGGCGTCCCAGGGCAACGGAATGCGGCAGCCGTCGCGGCCCAGCTCCTCGTGGTTGGACTGGAACCAAGCCGGGTCTTGGCGGTACTCGTGGGGTAGGGTCGTGTGGTCGGGCAGGCCCAACTCCTCGCCCTGGTAAATGTAGGCCGAACCGGGCAGCGCAAGCTCGAGCATTGTTGCGGCGCGGGCGCGCCGCAGACCGAGCTCCTCGTCAGGTTGCGGATCGCCGGGGCCGAGAAACTCCTTGTGGACGCCCGGTTCGTCCTTGCGTCCGAGCCGGGATGTATGGCGCATGGTGTCGTGGTTCGACAGCACCCACGTCGTGGGTGCGCCCACCTTGGCATCCGCCGCGAGCGACGTCTCAATCTGCTCGCGATAGTGCTCGGCATCCCACTCGCAGGTGAGGAACCCGAAGTTGAACGCGGTGTGCATCTCGTCGGCGCGCAGGTACAGTGCCAGCCGGTCGGCGTCGTCCACCCAGGCCTCGGCGACGAGGATGCGCTCGCCCTCGTACGAGTCGAGGATGGCCCGCCACCGTCGGTACACCTCGTGCACACCGTCCTGATCCCACATGGGGCCCTGGCCGCCCGAGATCATCCGGTAATCGGCGTCGTCGTCGGGCAGACCGGGGGCCTTCACGAGGGAGTGCGCCACGTCGACGCGGAATCCGTCGACGCCGAGATCGAGCCAGAACCGCAAGATCTCGTCGAAGCCTTCGCGCACGCGCTCGTCGTCCCAGTTGAGATCCGGCTGCGTGGTGTCGAACAGGTGGAGGTACCACTGTTCGGGGTTGCCGTCGGCATCGTGGAGGCGCGTCCAGGCGTTGCCGCCGAAGATGGAGGTCCAGTTGTTCGGCGGCAGCTCCCCATGCTCTCCGCGGCCGTCAGCGAAGTGGTACATCGCCCGCTCGGGCGAGCCGGGTGTGGAGGCGAGTGCCGCTTGGAACCACTCGTGGTCGGCGCTGGTGTGGTTAGGAACGAGGTCGACGATGAGCCGCAGCCCTCGCTGGTGGCACTCGTCGATCAGCTGGCGGGCGTCGTCGAGATCGCCGAACATCGGGTCGATGGTCAGGTAGTCGGCGACGTCGTAGCCGGCGTCCTTCATGGGGGAGCGGTAGAACGGCGAGCACCAGATGGCGTCGACGCCGAGGTCGCGGATGTGGTCGAGCCGCGAGATGATGCCAGCGAGATCGCCGTACCCGTCGCCGTTCGCGTCGGCGAATGAGCGGGGGTAGATCTGGTAGATGACGGCGTCGCGCCACCACGCGGTGGTTGTCATGGTGCTCCTGTCGTGTCTCGGATGGTCAGATCTGGTGCGAACAGTTGTTCGTTGGCCGCCACGTGCTCGTCGCGCAGCATCGCAAGCAGAGCCCCGACGGCGGCCTCGCTGATGGTGTTCACGGGCTGGCGGACGGTGGTGAGGTTGGTGAGATGCATGACGGGCGAATCGTCGTAGCCGATGACGCTGTAGTCAGCGGGAACACTGAGGCCCTGGCGGGATGCTTCCTGGATGAGGCCGAGGGCCATCACGTCGGAGCCGCAGATGATGGCCGTGTGATCGCTGGCCAGCAGACGTCTGCCCGCGCGGCCGCCACCGTCGGCGGTGTATTCGGTGTACTCGATGTCGACTTCGTCGAATCCGAGCGCCAAGAATGCCTCCGCCTTGCGGGTGGTGGGCATGTAGCGCGGTTGGCCGATGGCGAGCCCAATGCGTTCGTGGCCGAGTCCGCGCAGGTGCTCGACGGCGAGCTCAATGCCTGCGTGATCGTCGGCGCAGAAGAAGGGCGCGGCGATGTCGTCGCTTGAACCGTTGATGTAGACGGCGGGGATGTGGTCGTCGGTAAGCATCTGGTAGGGCGCCTTCGACGCGAGCGAGTCGGCCGATGCACCGGAGACAGAGATGATGCCTGAGATTTCGGATGAGCGCAGCGTGTCGAGGTACTGCATCTCACTGTATCCACCTTGGCTCACGGGGCACACGATGGCCGAGTAGCCAGCGTCGTAGAGGACGAGGCTGAGCTCTTGCGCGTACTGCGGAAACACGGGGTTGGACAGTTCAGGCACAAGGATGGCGACGACGCGCGTGGCGAGTTTGGTGGGGGCTTCGTAGCCAGCGGCTTCGAGTGCGCGCAGCACGGCGTTGCGAGTGGTGTCTTTGACGCCTGGTTTTTGGTTCATCACTCGCGAGACTGTGGCGGTGGACACTCCAGCGGCCGCGGCGATGTCGGCCAGGGTCGTCGTGATCATCGTTGTACCTCCGGGACCATTAGTGCACGTAACGTTACAGCCCCCAGCAACGCCATTGCAACAAAGATGTAACAGTTGCGCAAAGCTTTCAGGAACGCTTGCAACTTACCCTTGAACGTGCTTGAATGGCCCTCAGCTGGGGATTGCAGCGGGTGCAGTTCTCGGAAATGTCGGAATCAAAGGAGATTGATCTCATGCACAAGCGCTTGATCGCTATCGCAGCGGCTGCTGCTCTCGCCTTGACGGCGTGTGGAGGCTCCGGTGGTGGCGAAACCAAACCCTCGGAAGGCTCGAAGAGCGAGCAGCCCAAGCAGGGCGGTTCCCTCACCATCTGGGCCGACGAAACTCGCATCGGCGCCTTCAAGGAACTGGGTGCCCAGTTCAAGGAAAGCTCCGGCGTGACGCTCGACGTCGTGCAGAAGCCGACGGCTGATATCGCCAACGACTTCATCGCCCAGGCAGGCTCGGGCCAGGGCCCAGACCTCATCGTTACCGCACACGACGGGCTCGGCAACCTCGTGCAAAACGGCGTGATCTCGCCCATCGACTTCGCGTCGAAGGCTGATGCATTCAACCCCGTCGCGGTGCAGGCCGTGACCCAGAACGGCAAGGTCTGGGGCATGCCCTACGCGCTGGAGAACATCGCGCTGGTGCGCAACAACAAGCTGGCCAAGGACACCCCGGACACGCTCGACAAACTCATCGAGCAGGGCAAGAGCAACGGCTCGAAGTACCCGCTGCTCGTGCAGCAGGGCGATCAGGGTGATCCGTACCACATGTACCCCATCCAGACCTCGTTTGGCGCTCCCGTGTTCGAGATGAAGGACAACGAGTACACCACCGATCTCGGTATGGCCGGCCCTGAGGGTGAAGCATTCGCCGAATACATCCAGAAGCTCGGCAAGGAAGGCGTCCTCTCCGGCGACATTGGCGGCGACCAGGCCAAGCAGCTATTCCTCGACGGCAAGAGCCCGTACATGATCACCGGCCCGTGGAACACCGCGGAGTTCCAGAAGGCTGGCATGGACATTTCCGTGCTCCCCGTGCCTTCGGCAGGCGGTAAGCCGTCGGCCCCGTTCGTCGGTGTGCAGGTGGTCTACGTTTCCGCAAAGAGCAAGAACGCCCTCATGGCGAACCAGTTCATCGATTTCCTCGGCTCCAAGGAAGCGCAGGACAAGCTGTACGAGCTGGGCGGCCGAGTGCCCGCACTCACGGAATCCGCGGATGCCGTCTCCGATGAACTGATGTCTGGCTTCAACGACGCCGCCAAGGATGGCCAGCCCATGCCGACGATCCCGGAGATGAACGCCGTGTGGGAGTTCTGGGGCAACACCCAGATCCAGATCATCGATCAGAAGTCGCCCGACGCCAAGGCGGCGTGGCAGACGATGATCAAGAACATCCAGTCGAAGATCTGATTTATCCTCGCTATCGGATAGGGGCGGGCTACGGTAATGCCAAGCCCGCCCCTACTGAGTATCGAAGGGCAGCAAGTTGAGCACAGCAACGAAGGTGGAGCGCCCACCTCTCTCACACGCTCGGGATCTTTCGCGCCCGGGCTTCTACGTCAAGCTCCTGCTCATGGGGCTCGTCAACGCATTCGGCATCTATGGGATTCTCGCCTGCTACGGCCAGGAACGCTGGGGCATCCTCGTGTTCCTCGTCGCCTCGCTGGCTATTGCCGATGTCATCTACTTCTCCAAGCGGGCTATTCCCGCAAAGTATCTGTTCCCCGGCCTGATTTTTCTGATCATCTACCAGGTCTACGTCATGGGCATGACGGGCTACGTCGCGTTCACGAACTATGGCGACGGGCACTCCGACACCAAGCAACACGCCATCGAGCAAATCCTCGCCACCTCCGAGGTAGAGGGCGACGTGCAGTTGCCCGTCACGGTCATGGAGCGCGATGGCGAGCTGGGGTTTGCCGTCGTGCGTGACGGCGCCGCGATGTTCGGCACCGCAGAGCAGGCACTGGAGCCGCTCGAGGGAGCCACCGTCGAAGGTGACCGGGTGACGGAAGCCGACGGCGCCACCGCACTGTCGACGCAAGACATCATCGCTCGTCAAGACGAGGTGCTCGGTCTGCGCGTTCCCATCAGCGACGACGCCAACGAGGGATCGCTGCGCACCCGTAACGGGTCGACGGCGACGCAGGCCACGCCGTCACTGCACTACGAGGAGGCCGACGACTCTTTCACCAACACCGACGGCACTGTCTTCAAGGCCGACGAGTCCAAGGGCAACTACGTCTCTGAGGACGGAAAGAAGCTCGAGCCGGGGTGGCGGGTGAACGTCGGGTTGAAGAACTTCACGTTCCTGTTCACCAACCCTGAGGTGTCGAAGTTCTTCCTCGGGTCGCTTGGCTGGACGTTCGCGTTCGCGTTCCTCTCGGTGTTCACCACGTTCGCGTTGGGGCTGCTCATCGCCGTGATCTTCAACGATCCACGGGTGAAGGGGCGAGTCCTCTACCGTTCGCTGTTCATCCTGCCCTACGCCTTCCCCGGCTTCTTGGCCGCGCTGGTGTGGAAGGGCATGTTGAACAGGCAGTTCGGGTTCATCAACCAGACACTCCTGGGCGGCGCGTCCATCGATTGGCTCGGCGACGGGAACCTCGCGAAGTTGTCGATTCTCATGGTGAACCTGTGGCTGGGCTTCCCATACATGTTCCTGATCTGCACCGGTGCGCTCCAGTCGATTCCAGGCGAGCTCACCGAGGCGGGCATCATGGACGGCGCGGGTCCGGTGAAGCGGTTCTTCAACGTCACGCTGCCGATGCTGATGGTCTCCGTAGCGCCGCTGCTGATTTCGAGCTTCGCGTTTAACTTCAACAACTTCTCGCTGATCTACATGCTCACCGGCGGTGGCCCCAACTATCCGGGTGCGCCGTTCAACGTCGGTGAAACGGACATCTTGATCTCGATGGTGTACGCCATCTCGTTCGAGGGTGAGAAGCAATACGGCGTGGCCAGCGCGCTGTCGATCATCATCTTCGTGGTGGTGGGCATCATCGCCTGGCTCGGCTTCCGTCAGACTCGCAAGCTTGAGGAGATCATGTGATGAGTACGCAATCGATAACCTCTAAGCCAACGTCCGGCGCGCAGCCCGCACCGGAGAAGCGCAAGGTCAAGGGCGCGTGGTGGCGTTGGTGCAAGTCGGTGGGCTGGAAGCACCTGTTCGCCATCGTGTTCATCGTGTACTGCATCCTGCCGTTGTTGTACGTCGTGTCTGCATCGGTGAACCCGAGGGGCACGCTCACCGGCTCGAACAACCTGTTCCAGGCGTTCACGGGGGAGCACTACCAGAGACTGTTGGAGACAGACTTCCCGAAGTGGGCGCTGCACTCACTGTTCGTCTCGAGCGTCACCGCCATCGCCACCGTCCTCATGGCGGCGTGCGCGGCCTACGCGTTCAGCCGGTTCCGCTTCAAGGGCCGCCACGGCGGGCTCACGTTCCTGCTGATCATCCAGATGTTCCCGCAGATGCTGGCCTTCGTCGCCATCTTCCTGCTGCTGCTCACCATCCAGGAGATCTACCCACCCCTGGGGCTCGGGCAGCACCTCGGACTGATCGCCGTCTACCTGGGCGGCGCGCTGGGGGCGAACACGTTCCTCATGTACGGCTTCTTCAATACCATCCCGAAGGAGCTCGACGAGGCGGCGAAGATCGACGGTGCCACGCACGCCCAGATCTTCTGGGGCATCATCATGCGGCTGGTCTCGCCCATCCTCGCGGTGGTCGGCCTGCTGAGCTTCGTCGGCACCTACGGCGAGTTCATCCTTGCGCGCGTGGTGCTACAGCGCCCTGAGCAGTACACGCTCGCCGTCGGCCTCTACGTGTGGGCCTCCGACGAGCGCAACGCGCCGTGGTCGCTGTTCGCGGCAGGCGCCGTGCTCGCCGCAATCCCCGTCATCCTGCTGTTCATGTTCCTGCAGAAGTACATCGTGAGCGGGCTCACCGCTGGTGGTGTGAAGGGATGACGAAAATCCCAAGCTAGTGATGGGCAAGGGACGGAAGGCCGGGCTCAGGTGCGTAATCCGCATCGGCCCGGCCTCCTTTGTTGCTCTGGGGAAGGTACACCACACCGTGTCATGCACGGTCTGCAGCAGACGGATACGATGAGGGGGTGCTCCAACCCGACGGCAAACTCACCCACGAGCCCGACCCCACCGACACCCCACCTCGCGACGAGTGCGGTGTGTTCGGCGTTTGGGCGCCCGACGAGGACGTCGCCCAGCTCACCTACTTCGGCCTGTTCGCCCTGCAGCACCGCGGCCAGGAATCCGCCGGCATGGCGGTGTCGTCGGGCGAGCGCATCATGGTGTTCAAAGACATGGGTCTGGTGGCGCAGGTCTTCGATGAGTCGACGCTGAAGTCGCTGCCGGGCGGCATCGCCGTCGGGCATACCCGGTATTCGACCGGCGGTTCGTCGACGTGGAACAACGCGCAGCCCACGTTCCGCTCGCGCCCCGACGGCACCGGGCTGGCGCTCGCGCACAACGGTAACCTCACCAACACCGACGAGCTGGAGGCGTGGCTGCGCGAGCTCGCGCCGGATGCGAAGGTCGCGTCGAAGCATGCCGCGATGGATTCGACGTCGGACACGGCCCTCATCTCCGCGCTCATGGTGTCGATGGGGGATCGGCCTCTCGAAGACATCACGCTCGAGGTGCTGCCGCGTCTCAAGGGCGCATTCTCGCTGGTGTTCATGACCCCGACGACGCTGTACGCCGCGCGCGACCCGCAGGGTGTGCGCCCGCTCGTGCTCGGCCGGTTGCGCACAGGCTGGGTAGTGGCGAGCGAGACTGCGGCGCTGGACATCGTCGGCGCATCGTTCATCCGCGAAATTGAGCCGGGGGAGTTCGTCGCCATTGACGCGGCCGGGCTTCGCACCCAGCGGTTCGCCGAGCCGCAGCCGAAGGGCTGCATCTTCGAGTACGTGTACCTGGCGCGCCCGGATACGACGATCGCCGGGCGGGGCGTGTACGACACGCGCGTCGAGATCGGTAGGCGTCTGGCGCACGAGCATCCCGTCGATGCCGACCTGGTGATCCCTACGCCTGATTCCGGCACGCCGTCGGCTATCGGTTTTGCGAAAGGGTCGGGCATCGAGTTCGGGCTCGGGCTGGTGAAGAACGCGTACGTCGGGCGTACGTTCATCCAGCCGTCCGACACCATCCGGCAGCTCGGCATCCGCTTGAAACTGAACCCGCTGCGCTCGGTGATCGACGGCAAGCGGCTCGTGGTCGTCGACGACTCCATCGTGCGCGGCAACACCCAACGCGCCCTCGTTCGGATGCTGCGCGAGGCCGGCGCCAGCGAGGTGCACGTGCGCATCTCGTCTCCGCCGGTGCTGTGGCCGTGTTTCTACGGCATCGACTTCGCCACGCGCGCCGAGCTCATCGCGCCCGGGCTTACCGTCGACGACATCTGCCGTTCCATCGGGGCCGATTCGCTCGGGTATGTCTCCTTGGACGCCATGACCGAGGCGACGACGGTGCCGGCGTCACAGTTGTGCCGGGCCTGTTTCGACGGCCACTATCCCATCCGTATTCCTAAGGAGCAGGGCAAACTGCTCGGCATCACGAACGAGGAGGAGCTGTGAGCAACGCGTACGCGCGGGCGGGCGTCGACATCGAGGCGGGTGACCGCGCCGTCGAGCTGATGAAAGCATCGGTGGCACGCAGCCGCCGCCCTGAGGTGCTGGGCGGGCTGGGCGGCTTCGCCGGGTTCTTCGACGCTAGCGCGCTGAAGGCCATGGAACAGCCGGTACTGGTGAGCTCCACCGACGGTGTGGGCACCAAGGTGGCCATCGCGCAGGCTCTCGACAAGCACGACACGATCGGCTTTGACCTCATCGGCATGCTCGTCGACGACCTCGTCGTCACCGGCGCCGAGCCACTGTTCGTCACCGACTACATCGCGTGTGGCAAGGTGGTTCCCGAGCGCATCGCGGCCATCGTCGGTGGTATCGCCGACGCCTGCGTCGCCGCTGGGTGCTCGCTCGTCGGTGGCGAAACTGCGGAGCATCCTGGCCTGCTCGGTCCCGACGAGTACGACGTCGCCGGCGCCACGACGGGCGTGGTGGAGCGCGCCAAGATTCTCGGCCCCGAGCGGGTGCAGGCGGGCGACGTCGTCGTCGCGATGGCCTCGTCGGGCCTGCACTCCAATGGCTATTCGCTCGTGCGGCACGTGTTGCTGCAGGAGGCGGGCTGGCAGCTCGACCGCCACGTCGACGAGCTCGGGCGCACATTGGGCGAGGAGCTGCTGGAGCCGACGAAGGTGTATGCCCTCGACGTGCTGGCGCTCATCGACGAGGTGGAGACGCACGCGTTCTCGCATATCACCGGTGGCGGGCTCGAAGCGAACCTCGCGCGCGTTATTCCCGACGGGCTGAGCGCGCGCCTGCAGCGCTCGTCGTGGACGCCCGCGCCCATCTTCCAGCTGGTGCAGCAGGTGGGCAGGCTCTCGCACGCCGACGTCGACGCCACGCTCAACATGGGTGTGGGCATGGCGGCCATCATGCCCGCGGAATCCGTCGACGGCGCTCTCGCGCTGCTTGAACGGCGCGGCATCAGCTCCTGGGTGCTGGGTGAAATCACAGACGCCGAGGGCCCGGGCACCGCGGTGCTCGTCTGAGGCTGAGCCTGCTGGCCTTTACACTTCTACGCATGCGACGTGTGTGGGTGATCGGATTGGTACTACTACTACTCGCAGGTTGCCTGCGGGGGGGAGTCGTCGCTCGATCCTGCCGAGGCGCTCAAGCGTATCGGGCAAACGGAATGCGTGGAGCGGTTCGAGCACGATACCGAGCCGTGGACCATCGAGATTGACCCGCAATGTGACGACCTCAAAGCGCTCGGCGAGACCCTGTTTTCACTCGTGAACGACGCCGGCCGCGACGGTAAGCCGGAGGTGATGATCGTGCACGGGCCGTGGAAGGTGCCGGTGGAGTACGAGCACGACCATCATGGCCGGCAACCTGGGCCGGCCGACCTACGGTGGATCCGCTGGCTTGCGGACAAGCCCGTGGTGCAGGGGTCGATTACCAATCTCAGAGCGCAGGTGAAGCTCTCCGACGAGGCCTTACCCGTCGCAGTGATGCGCGATCTCATCGCAGCCGATGTCGTCGACAGTGATCGCGCTGCCCTGAGTATCAAGGGTGATAGCTCGACGATCGAGCTCGCCCCCGGAAACCCGGACCAGGCCGAGCAGTTCGCCGCCTATGAACGGGTGCTTGCGCATGCGTCGTCGAAGACTGGCGAGTTCACGGTGTTGCAGCGAAGGATGACGGTGGCGGTGCGCGATTCCACGCAGGCGATGAGCGTCGTCGAAGCGATCGGCAAGGAGTCTGCTGCACTCAAGGGCTACGATGTGCGCCTCGTGTTCCCCGATGGGCGGCAGGTGCGGGGCAAGGAGTCTGAGCTTCGTGAGGGGCTTCCTCACGAGCCGGAGGTGGCCGAACAGGTGGCGACGACGGGTGCACGTCTGAGGTCCACGGACTTCCGCGGTTCCTACGCTCTCGACGTGCCGGATATCGAGTCGTTCACCAAGGTCGTGGCGTTGGTCTCGTCTGAACAGTGGAAGGGCCTCCCCGACTTCGATGTGCGAGTCACTCCTGGATATGCGGGAAAGGGGTTCGGGATGCGGCCGGAGTTGTGGCGCGTCGTCGGGCCCATCGTCGTGGACGCACACAAGGCCGGCATGACTGAGACGCGCGCCTACGAGCCCAAGGGAGGCACGGCGAAGCGCACCTTCGACATCGAGTTCCAGGCGCCGTCTGACGGCCCGGACCTCAAGTCGGAGGAGGGTTATCGGCGGATCGTCGAGGTGCTCCGGGCGCATCAGTGGGAAGGCCGGGCCCAGATCCAGTTGGCCTACGATGAGTATCTCCTCTTCTGGAGCACTGCCGACGGCAGGGCCGAGGACGCGTACAACACGCTCAGTGGGGCCAAGCAGCGAGAGCCATACGGGTGGGGCAAGGACTTTCTTGCACTATGGGATTCGACGGCAAAGCGCTGAGGGTCCCTGCCTGTCCTGAGCCGTGCGTCCGCTACAGTGTGAGGAAACGATTTCAATAGGAGCGATCGGAGGGTGCTGTGACAGCGATCCTCTTCATGCTCGTGTTTCTCGTGGAGCTGCTCACCTGGGTGTCGATTGGCGTTGTGTTTCATGCCCGAGCCGGCGGTGGCCTCGTCGGATGGATCGTGGCTGTGGCAGCGGTGTGCGTGGTGCTGGCCGCTTGGGCGCGCTGGGCTGCACCGTCGTCGAGAACCCGCACCCCGGCCAAAGCGGCCATGACGAAGATCGTCGTGTACGGCATCGCGGTGGTGGGGATGGCCTCCATTGGGCATCTCGTGTTTGCCCTCGTGCTCGCGGTGTCTGCCTTCGTGCTCTCGCGCGCGTTGGCTGCCGCCACCGGACGCTAAATCTAGGTCACCCTACGACGCGACGAAGCGTGAGCCGACGTTCGTCAGCCCACGCTTCGTGCAGTGATATCGGTTGGTTAGAACCTTGGGGTGATGTTCCAGATGCGCTGCATGTAGTCGCGCATGGAGCGGTCGGAGGTGAAGTAGCCGCAGCGGGCGACGTTCAAGATCGCGGAGCGCGTCCATGCGTCGGTGTCGGCGTACTTCGCTTCCACCTCGGCCTGCTTGTCCATGTAGGAGGCGAAGTCGGCGAACAGCATGAAGCGGTCGTGGTAGAGCCAGCTGGAGACCAGCGACTCGAAGGTGCTGCGGTTGCCGTCGGAGAAGGCCCCCGACGAGATGAGGTCGACGGCCGCCTTGAGCTGCGGGTCCTTCGAGTAGTACTCGCCCGGCTGATAGCCCTTCTGGTGCAGCTCGGCCACTTCCGGCTCGGTCATGCCGAACAGGAAGAAATTGTCGTCGCCCACGAACTTGCGGATTTCGACGTTGGCGCCGTCGTCCGTACCGATGGTGAGCGCGCCGTTTAGGGCGAACTTCATGTTGCCTGTGCCGGAGGCCTCCATGCCCGCGAGCGAGATCTGCTCCGAGAGGTCGGCCGCTGGGATGAGTTTCTCGGCGAGGGTGACGTTGTAGTTCGCCGGGAAGGCCACCTTGAGGCGCCCCTCGAGGCGCTCGTCGGCGTTGATGACTTCGGCCACCTTGTTGATGAGGTGGATGGTGTCTTTCGCCAGGCGGTAGCCGGGGGCGGCCTTCGCGCCGAAGACGACGGTGCGCGGCGTGATATCCGAGGCCTGGAGTTTGCCGGAGATCACCTGCTCGTACAGCGAGACGATGTGCATGAGCTTCAGCGACTGACGCTTGTACTCGTGCAGACGCTTGACCATCACATCGAGGAGGTGTCCGTCGGGGAGCTCGATGCCGTCGCGCTTGGCGAGGAGGTTCGTCAGGCGTGTCTTGTTGAACGCCTTGGCCTCACGGAACCGGGCGCGGAACTCGTCGTCTTCCGCGAAGGGCTCCAGCTCGCGCAGGCGTTCGAGGTCGTTCACCCAGCCCTTGCCGATGGTGTCGCTAATGAGATCCGAGAGCTTGTAGTTCGCCATGCGGATGAAGCGACGGGGCGTGATGCCGTTCGTGACGTTCGTGAACTTGTCGGGCCACAGCTCGGCGAAGTCCTTGAGCACCTTGTCGCGCAGCAGCTGGGAGTGGAGCTCGGCGACACCGTTGATCTTGATGCCGGCGACTGCCGCGAGGTGCGCCATGCGCACGGAACGCTCGGGGTACTCGGCGATGATGGACATGCGCCCGACGCGCACCTCGTCGCCTGGGAACGCGGAACGCACCTCGTCGAGGAACTCCTCGTTGATGCGGTAGATGATCTCCAGGTGGCGGGGGAGCAGGCGGCCCAGCAGCTCCGTCGGCCATACTTCGAGGGCTTCTGGCAGCAGCGTGTGGCAGGTGTATGCGAAACACTTCGACGTGACTTCCCAGGCCTCGTCCCACTCGAAACCCTCCTCATCGATGAGCACACGCATGAGCTCGGGGACGCCGATGACGGGGTGGGTGTCGTTGAGCTGGAAGACGATGCGCTCGTGGAGGTTGTGCAGGTCGAAGTCGTCCTCGAGGCTGCGGATGAAGTCGCGGATCGACGCGGCCACGAAGAAGTACTGCTGCTGCAGGCGGAGTTCCTTGCCCTGCGGGGTGGAGTCTTCGGGGTAGAGCACCTTCGAGATGTTCTCTGCGAAGGTCTGGGCGCGTACCGCCTGCGCGTAATCGCCCGCGTTGAAGATCTGGAGGTCGAACGCGCGCGTCGCCTCAGCCGACCACAGACGCAGGGTGTTCACGCAGCCGTTCTTGAAGCCCGGCACCATGTAGTTGTAGGGCACCGCCTGGACGTCCCACGCGGGGACCCAGCGAGTGCGCTCGCGGCCGTTGTCGTCGGTGTAACTCTCGGTGTGGCCGCCGAAGTTCACCTTGACGGAAGCCTCGGGGTGCGGGAACTCCCACGGGGAGCCGAGCGCGAGCCAGGTGTCGGGCTGCTCGACCTGGCGTCCGTCGACGAAGGTCTGGCGGAAGATGCCGTATTCGTAGCGGATGCCGTAGCCAATGCAGGACACGTTCATCGTCGCGAGCGAATCAATGAAGCAGGCGGCGAGTCGGCCGAGGCCGCCGTTGCCGAGGCCCGGTTCGACTTCCTGTGCCCGCAGACGCCACAACTCAATGCCGCACTGCTTGAGGCCTTCCTCTGCGATCTTGCTGAGGTCGGAAGCCTGCAACGCGTTGCCGAGCTGGCGGCCGAGGAGGTACTCGGCGGAGAGGTAGCCGACGGTCTTGCTGTGGTTTCGCTGATTTGCCTTGGTGGTTTCCAGCCAGCGGGCCATCAGGTAGTTGCGGACGGTGAGCGCTAACGCCATGTACTGGTCGTTAATGCTGGCCGTCTCGAGGGTCACGCCCTGCGTGGTGTTGAGCTCGTGCAGGAACTCCTTCACGAAGCCGTCAACCGTGTGCGGGGGTGTAGCGACAGGGGCGATTGCCAACGCGTGGGTCGGCTCGCTTGAAGGACCAAATACCCGGTGATCAACGTTGGGGGTCTCGTCGGCCTGGAAGTTGCCGTTCGAATGCGCAGTTTCAGCCATGCCTGCATCGTACCGACCCAGGGCGGGCCTGTCGACGGGCGTTGCAGTCGTTGCGTAACGTTGCGCAACGACTTGCATGAAGTGGGTAGAAGAGTACCGGGCCAGGATCTGCGTACTGGCCCGGCACAGCGGGCATGAATTAGGTTCCAGTGGAGGGTAGTCCGATGGGTGGCTTGTCGGGCTTGGGTGGCGCCGGTAGTGAAGGCTCATCATCGACGTCGTCGTCGGGACTCGGTGCATCCACGGAGTCACTGCCCTCGTGTGCGAGAGTGAAGGCCCCCTGGGGTGGCAGTTCGCCGGTAAAGGTGACGCTCCCCAACTTTGTAACGAATTGTTGGCCTACATCGCTGGCATTGAACCAGCCGCGGAGACTCATCTCGGATCCGAGTGCTGCCTCAGCTGTCAGAAGCGTGCCAGCCGGCGGTGAAGTATCAGTGATGGTTCTCAGGACGTCCACCTCGTGGACGGACCACCAGCTGCCAGAGTTGCTGTGGTTGAGGATTCGCACGTAGCGGGCCGAAGTGGGCGCGAGCTGCACCTGAGAGTTCGACGGAGTCCCTGCAACCCGAGCGATGCGTCGCCAGTGTTGGGCGTCGTCGGAGACCTCGATGCTGAAGCGTCTCGAGAAATCGTTGGGCGAGGAAGCATTGTCCAAGACGATGCGGTCGAATTCGGTCCGGGCGCCAAGGTCGATCTGGAGCCATTGTCCGTCGCTCAATCCGATGCCGCTGCTCCAACGCGTTGATGGATCGCCGTCGATGGCCTTGTCCGCCTCGGAGGCCTCATTAGAAGCGGAAGCACGCCAACGCGAGCGGTCGAGGCTTTGTAGCTTGCCCGGGATGCGTGGGTCAGCCCCAGCGGGAGCATTCCAGTGGAACCACCTCCCATCGATGAGGATGGAATCCATGTCTTCGATAACCGCCTGGTCGAACGTCGCGGTTAGTCCGTTCCCCCAATGCAGGTCGACGCTTCCCGTCGCCAATTCCTGCCCCTGGCCGTGCCAAGAGACGGTAGCCGCCCCATGGGCGGGAATGGTGAACGATGCGTGGCGGTCGCCGAAGCGAAGGCTCACTTCTCGCTCAGTGTCGTCTGTATTGTGGGCGACGAGTACATGTGTGCCGTCGGGGTTGGTGAATGCAACGTTGTTGACTCCAGCTAGCGTGCCGGACGCGATCCGTCTCGCCCCTGGTTCGACGAATCTGCTGAAGTGTGCCAATGCCCAGTATTCGATCTCCTTGTTCCAGGTGCCGTCCGGATGCACCGTGATCACGCCACGACAGTTGTCGCAGCCGCCATTGGTGGGGCCGTGATTCGTATCGAGTGCCAGGTTCCACAGCGTAACGCTGCGCGCCCAGTGGGCTGGTGCCTGCGTGAGTACGTACATGGTCCCTGCGAAAGCGTCGGCTGTCGATCCCTGCCAGTCACCTCCGGAGCATTCCGTAAGGTGGGCTGTTCGTCCGGGGAACGCGTTGTGTACCTGGCTTTGGGTTATAGCCTGACCGCCGTAACAGTGCCATGCGGTGCCCTCAACGGTGCTACCGGCGTTGGCGAGCACTTGAGAGGTATAGGCGCTGACGTCCCAGTTATGGTCGTAGGTGAGGATTCTGGTTTCTGGGCTATTCGTCGTCAGTTCTGATTCGAGTTTCTGGGTTATAGCCTGAGCTTGTTGGACGTCCATCTGCATGGTGGGATAGCCGTCAGATGTATGGAGGGGCTCATTCTGAATTGTGAGATAGTCCAGTGGTAATCCGATCTGCTGGTACAGCGATGCGACTCGAGCCAGATAGCGGGCGAACGCATCCTGCGAATCGCTGCGCAGGCTCCCTCCGTGGAGGCTCTGTGACTCCTTCATCCATGCGGGCGCGGTCCATGGTGAGCCGATCAGCGTGAGCTTGGAGCCTGCGGCGCTGTTGGCCGCCTGGAGCTGGGGGAATACGTTCTCGCGATCCCTGTCCAGCGAGACGTGCTGCAGCTTATCGTCGCGCTGGTCTGCGGGCAGATCGTTATAGGTGTACGAGCCCTGTCCGCTGAAATCCGATGCGCCCAGTGGAACTCGCAGCAGGTTGAGGCGCAAGCCCTCTGCGCCGAAGAGATCCTCGATGGCTGCCCGATGTTGTGCCGGGGATAGGCTCGCAAGATTGCGGGCGGAGGAGTCTGTCATCGAGGCTCCGAAACCGATCATGCTCTGGTAACGGCGCGTTGGGTCAACCGGAATCGCATTCCTGTCCGATCCTGCGCCTGATCGCCACTGCACTGTTCTTTTGGCGAGTCGAAGGTCGTTCGTCGGGTCTGTGATGTGTACCGTCAGCGTTTCGTCGGGCAGCGGATCAGCGGCGGCTGTGGGAGGCGGCGATGATGCTGCGCCAATCGCAAGCCCCACTGCAAGTGCCCCATTCACTATGAATCTGGACTTCATTGCGATCTCCTGTAGTGGTGTGGTTTCCTCATCCTTCGCACCTTGTCAGCCGGACTGCCCTGTCGGCCCAGAGTGCGAGTCGAGCGCTGCGATGGCGCGAGCGTCGACGACTCGTGCCCACCGGAGTGCCCTCCCCAATGAGCGGTCATAGTGATGCGCTTGCGGGGATAGAAGTATGTCTACACTACTTACTGACCAGTTGGTAGGCGATTTGAGGAAATCGTCGAAATTGGGGCTGTATCCCAGCTCATGAGGGGGTTACAGGCAATTCAAGTGGCTCAGCGTCGGAAGGGAGGACTGCGCTGAGGAGGGCCTCAAAGCAGAAAGCTGTAGCTTGGGCTAGATCAATGCGCTCGGGATCTAGAAGCCATTGGACCTGCAGCCCATCCATGATGGCGGGAATGCAAGCCGCCGCAAGTTCGACTTTCTTGGGGTCTAGGTCTGCGTGGGGCCATGTTTCTCGGATTGCTGCCACACCCTCCTCTCGCAGTGCGGAGTAGCGATGCTGGAAGAACGGGGTAGCGGGGTGCCCCTCGGTTACGGCTTCCGAGGACAGGACGACATAGGCTTGGACGATGCCTGGGCGCTGTGTGTTCTCGACAGCAGTGTGGACGAGATGGTGAAACCAATCGGCTCCTTGAGGTACATGCTGCTCGGGGAGCTCGGCGACGTCGGAGCGGTCCCGGTATTCCAGTACCGCTTGTAAGAGGTTGTCTTTCGAGCCGAAATGGTGCAGCACTCCTGCGCGGGTGATGCCGACCTGATCGGCGATCTCCTGCAGGGTGCCGGCGCTGGTGCCTTTTGATCCGAAAACCCGTGTGGCGGCGTCCAGAATCTGTTGGCGTCGCGCGGCGCGGCTTACTCGTTGACGCGGCTGGCTCATTGAATCATCACCTCACGTGCTCGGATGCAGGATCTGCGTTGAACTGAGGGTACCCCTTGTGTTGCTGACTTACCGGTAGGTAAGCTATTTCGTAGTTTCGGCGATGTGGCCGATGAGATGGAGGAAATAGCAATGAAGCTGAGAGCCTTGAAAGCAGTAGCCCTGGGTCTGGCATTCGCTATCGGCCTGGTGGGCTGCGGCGGAGATCCGGACAATGGCAGCAAGGGGAACACGGGGGATAGCGGTGGAAGTACTGGTTCGCTCACCATCGCGAAGCCGGATGGGCCGATTACGACCCAGAACAACAATCCGTTCGTAGGCGATGGGTCTGCGTCCCGACTCTCCTACAGCAATGTTATCTACGAGCCGTTGGCCATCGTGAATCTGATCGACCCAAGTGCGGAGCCCGAGCCTTGGCTGGCCAAGGAATTCCAGTGGAACGATGACTACACCTCGATCGAGTTCACTGCGCGCGACGGAGTGAAATGGAGTGATGGCAAGGAGTTCACTGCCCAGGACATCGCCTTCACCTTCGAACTGGTGAAAAACAGCCCTGCTTTAGATGGAGCCAACCTTGGCATCAAGGATGTCTCGGCTGATGGGGACAAGGTCACGGTGACGTTCGAGAAATCTGTCTTCGTGAAGGTCGACAAGGTGCTCCAGCGTCAGATAGTGCCGAAGCACGTCTGGGAGTCAGTGGGCGATCCGGTCAAGTTTGATAACAAGGAGCCAGTCGGCACAGGTCCGTACAAGCTCTCCAAGTTCACCTCACAGAGTGTTGAACTCACTGCCCGCGACGATTATTGGAAGGGTACGCCGGCCGTGGCGACACTCTATTACGTCTCGTACAATGACAACACGGCCCTGACCAATGCCCTGGCCAGTGGAGACGCCGATTGGGCTCAAGCATTCATCCCCAACGTTGAGAGTGCCTTCCTGAGCAAGGACAAGGAACACAACAGATATTGGGCTCCCGCCGGTCTGGGAGTCGACACCATGTTTGTCAACGCTACGACGAAGCCGTTCAACGACGTTGCTTTCCGCAAGGCGATGAACATGGTGATTGATAGGGCGAAGCATGCGGAGATTGCTCGTGAGGGGAGTGTCCCGGCGTTGATGTCGGTGACTGGCTTGCCGACTCCTGCTGGTGACGCCTTCATCGTCGATAAGTACAAGAACCAGGAGTACAAGGTGGACGTCGACGGTGCCAAGAAGGTGCTCCAAGACGCTGGCTACACCTGGGACGGCAACCAGAAGCTGCTTGACCCCCAGGGTGAGGCTGTGACCTTCAAACTGAGCGTTCCGCAGGGATGGAACGACTACGTCACAGGAATCAGTCTGATAGCCGATGCTGCCAAGGCGCTCGGTGTCGAGGCAGCACTCAACACACCCGACGCCGACACGTGGTGGGAGGCTAAGTCCAAGGGCGAATTCCAGGCCATCTTGCACTGGACCGACACTGGTGCCACACCCTACGACATCTACAGTGACACCATGGACGGGCGCTGGCTGAAGCCGGTGGGAGAAGCGGCTGACTACAACTTCGGAAGATTCGATAGCCCCGAGGCTACTAAGGCGCTCGAGGCGTACGCGACCGCATCAAACGAAGACGACCGTGCAGCGGCCCTAGCCCAGGCCCAGGAGATCTTCGTTGAGGAAGTGCCGAGCATGCCGGTTGGGACGCGTCCCAACATCGGCGTGTACAACACTCGTCAGTTCGAAGGCTGGCCCACGCAGGAAGATCCCTACGCGGTACCGGACCCGACCAACGTCGCAGTGGTCCTTGTGCTGAGCAAGCTTAAGGCAGCCTAAGAAGAATCATCGCGTCAAGGAGCTGTGAGGGGCCTGTCAGATTGACTGGCCCCTCACAGACGGAGAGGTACCCATGGCCCAACAAGTCCTGCTCGAGGTTGATGACCTGAGCATCACTTACGACGTCGATCCACGGGTGGAGGCAGTCAAACATGCCACACTCCGGCTGCAGCGGGGCGAGACACTCGGCCTCGCGGGCGAGTCGGGCAGCGGCACGTCGACGCTGGCCTATGGAATTCAACGGTTGCTGAAGCCACCGGCGGTAGTAACCAGCGGAAATGTGACGTTCCACGATCCTTCGGGTGAGGCTGTGGCCGTGTACAGCCTCTCTGACGAGCGCATGCGGGCGTTTCGATGGGACAAGGTCTCTATGGTGTTCCAGGGGGCGATGAACTCCTTGAACCCCGTGCTCCGAGTCGGAGACCAGCTTGATGATGTGTTCCGGGCGCACCGCCCTCGAATGAATCGAACACAGCGTCGCAAGGAGTGCGGTGATCTGCTGGACCTCGTGGGGGTGGGCGCATCTCGCCTGCGGTCCTATCCTCACGAACTCTCTGGCGGGATGCGGCAGCGTGTAATGATCGCTATGGCGCTGGCGCTGCGCCCGGCTCTGATGGTGATGGATGAACCCACCACCGCTCTGGATGTGTTAGTCCAGCGAGAGATTTTGCAGGAGATCACCGCGCTACGTGAGGAACTCGGATTCTCGGTCATCTTCATCACCCATGACCTTCCCCTGCTGCTCGAAATCTCGGATCGCATCGCGATCATGCGGGAGGGAGAGATCGTCGAGCTCAACACGGCGTCAGAGATCTTCCGCCGACCACAGCATGAATACACACGCCGGTTGCTGCAATCTTTCCCGAGCCTCACGGGGGAACGAGGCGACTTCATCCGAGGAGGACGCTGAGCATGGTGACCCTCGAGATGACTAACGTGACAAAGCAATACAAGGTGCGCGGCAAAGGCGCCTTTCTCGCGCTCGATGACGTGTCGCTCAGCCTGAGCTCAGGGCAGACGATCGCGCTCGTCGGGCAGAGCGGCTCTGGAAAATCCACTATCGCGAAGATCCTGATGCGCATGGAGCGTCAAACCTCTGGTGAGGTCACCTTTGACGGCAAGAGCATCCCGAAGCGGGGCCGCGCATTGCGCGCCCATCGCCAGCGCGTTCGGATGGTGTTTCAGGATCCTTTCGCATCGCTCAACCCGTACCGCACCATTCGTCAGCACCTTGAACGCCCATTGATCCTGAGCGGGCAGTCTGCCCAACGTGCCGACGTGCTGCGCCTGCTGGAGGAAGTGCAGCTGGATGCTGAACAGCTCATCGAACGTCTGCCCCATGAGCTCTCCGGAGGGCAGCGGCAGCGCATCGCGATCGCGAGGTCGCTCGCAACCAAACCGGAGTTGCTCATCGCAGACGAGCCAGTGTCGATGCTGGATGTGTCGATTCGTCTGGGCGTGCTCAACTTGATTGCCGATCTGCAGCATGAGCACGGCCTGGGAGTGCTCTACATCACGCACGATCTGGCTACTGCAAGGCACTTCAGTGACGAGATTGTGGTGCTTCATGATGGGCAGGTGGTGGAGCACGGGCCTGCCGACGACGTCATTCTCCGCCCCAGAGATCCCTACACCCGGGCGCTGAGGGACGCGTCGCCGGACCCGGAGCGGCATTTTCGCGATCTGGAAGGAGCGAAACGATGCGATTCCTGATTCGCCGCACGGTCTTCTATCTGTTCACAGCGTGGGCTGCGCTCACGATCAATTTCCTGCTGCCTCGAATGCTGAAGGGAGACCCGGTCAGCGCCTATCTGCAGAAGAATCAGGGCAACATCAGCCCTGAAGCCATCGCGTCGCTCAAGGTTCTCTTCGGGCTCGACACGGAACGCACGATGCTGCAGCAGTACTTCGACTACTGGGGGCTCCTATTCCGCGGTGATCTGGGTTCGTCCTTCTCTCACGGGCTCGCTCCGGTGGGCGAGGTCATCTCCACTGCGCTGCCCTGGACCATCGGTTTGGTCGGTGTCGCAACGGTCATCTCGTTCCTGCTGGGTACGGGCATTGGCGTGATCATCGGCTGGCGGCGGGGAGGGGCCACCGACTGGTTGGTCCCAATCACGACCTTCTTCTCCACCGTCCCCTACTTCTGGATGGGACTCATCGCGATCGCGATCTTCTCTTCAGGCCTTGGATGGCTGCCTGCTTCGCATGCCTACGGCAAGAGCGTCACACCTGCCTGGACCGGAGAATTCATCGGAGAAGTTGTGACCCATGCGATCCTGCCCGTCGCGACAATCGTGCTCACTTCTCTCGGCGGTTGGGTGCTGGGAATGCGCAACATGATGATCACTGTTCTGGACGAGGACTACGTCACCGTTGCAGAAGCCAAAGGGCTACCGCGCCGCCGGGTGATCGTCAGCTATGCTGCGCGCAACGCGCTTCTGCCACAGCTTTCAAGCTTCGCCTTGTCGCTCGGCTTCATCGTGGGTGGAACCCTCGTGATGGAACTCGTCTTTAGTTACCCGGGCATCGGCAAACTGCTGCTCGACGCAACCAACGCCAAGGATTATCCACTGATGCAGGGAATCTTCCTGGTCATCACGCTCTCCGTGCTCATCGCCAACATTCTGGCGGATGTAGCCTACGCAATCCTCGACCCGCGAGCTCGACAGGCGGAGGTCTGACATGACTGTTTCCGTGACACAAGAAGCGGCGCCTCAGCGCACGGGCAAGGCGACGAAGAACAGATTCGCAGCATTTCGCAACCGCAAATCCCTGATCGGTTTATCAATCCTGGGCTTCTTCGTACTCGTGGCATTGCTGGCCGATGTGATCGCGCCATATGACCCGCTGTCCAAGGACTACTCCGCACTTCGACAGCCTCCATCTGCTGCACATTTGCTCGGCACTACCCATTTGGGTGAGGACGTGTTGAGTCAGATCATCTACGGCACACGGGGTGTGTTGATCGTCGGAGCGATTTCTGGCGTGATCGCCACCGCGGTGGCGGTTCTCGTGGGTGTCACCGCAGGCATGGTTGCAGGATGGCGCAGCGAGACGCTGTCGGCCATCACTAACGTGTTCCTGGTTATTCCCGGACTGCCGCTGATGATCATCGTGGCTGCTCAGTACGAAAACCCAAGCCTGCTTCTGGTCTCCGCAGTGCTGGCGATCACTGGATGGGCCTGGGGCGCCAGAGTCCTACGCGCGCAGACTATGTCCCTGCAGAGCCGTGATTTCGTTCAGGCCGCAAGGCTGAACGGCGAATCGCTATGGCGAATCATCACGGTCGAGATGCTCCCGAACCTGGCGGCGATTATTGCATCTAGCTTCGTGGGCACAGTCAATGCTGCTGTGCTTGGCCTGACCACCCTCGCCTTCATCGGAGTCGTCCCAATCACCAACCTGAACTGGGGCACAGTGCTCTTCTGGGCTCAACAGAACGGGGCATTCCCGGATTTCTGGTGGTGGTATGTGCCGGCCGGACTCTGCATCGCGCTGCTGGGCATGTCACTGGCGCTCATCAACTTCGGCATCGACGAGTACGTCAACCCCCGCCTACGTTCCGCAGGCGAACGCTCCCGCTCGAGGAAGTCCTTGGGCCGGGGATCGCGCACCCCCGTGAGACGGGCAGCTGAATCGAATACTGAACCCAACCGAAACCGTGATCAGGAGGAACACGGAGATGAGTGAGACGCCTGCCTACCGAGATGCAACGCTGCCGGTGGAACAACGAGTGGAGGACCTACTTCGGCGGATGTCGCTGCAGGAGAAGGTCGGTCAGATGCTTCAACTCGATGCGCGCGGCGATGTCGAGGCTCTGGTGCACGACTGGCATGTCGGCTCTATTCTGCACACATCGCCGGAGAAGGTGCTTCGTGCCCAGGCGGCTGTGAAGCAGACCCGGCTCGGAATTCCGCTACTGGTTGCAGAAGATGTGATTCACGGGCACTCCTTCTGGGAAGGAGCGACGATCTTCCCCACGCAGCTCGGTATGGCTGCGTCCTGGGCGCCGGGCCTGGTCCGTCGCAGTGCAGCGATCGCAGCGATGGAAGCCCGAGCAACTGGGATTCATTGGACCTTCTCACCGGTGTTGTGTATCGCCCGAGACCTGCGATGGGGTCGCGTCAATGAGACTTTTGGGGAGGACCCCTTCCTCATCGGGGAACTCGCTTCAGCCATGGTCGCCGGTTATCAGGGTGAGGGCGGGTCGTCAGGGATCATGGCGACCGCCAAGCACTTCGCTGGCTACTCGGAGACTCAGGGTGGACGGGATGCGAGTGAAGCAGATATCTCGAGGCGCAAGCTGGAATCCTGGTTCCTTCCACCCTTCGAGCGAGTGGCGAAGGAAGGGTGCGCGACGTTCATGCTGGGCTATCAGACCATGGACGGTGTCCCCATCACCATCAATGAATGGTTGCTGACCGATGTGCTCCGCGACAAATGGGGTTATCGTGGCGCACTTGTCACTGACTGGGACAACGTGGGGCGAATGGTGTGGGAACAGAAGGTGCAACCAGATCACGCGCATGCCGCCGCTGCCGCAATTCGGGCAGGCAACGACGTCATCATGACGACACCACAATTCTTCCAGGGGGCGCAGGATGCCGTCGATCTGGGCCTTGTTGACGAAGAGCTGATCGATCAGGCTGTCCGACGCATTCTCACGCTCAAGTTCAGACGAGGTCTATTTGAAGACGCGGGGGAGCCCGATGCATCTGCACAGCGTTCTATCGGTAGCGCTGAGCATGCACGAGTGAATCTGGAGATCGCCCGCCGTTCGCTGGTGCTCCTACGCAACGAGGACATCCTTCCGCTCGATAACACTCCCTTGCGCATCGCAGTGGTCGGCCCACTAGCCGACGACGCCCAGACACAGCTTGGCGACTGGGCAGGATCCTCCGGACAGATCGATTGGATGCCCAACGGGCATCCGCGGGAGATGATCGCGACAGCGCTGGATGGGCTTCGGGAACAGGCTCCGGAAGGTGTTGAGGTCAGCTATGCCAAGGGTGCGGAGATTGTTATCTCTGAGCCTGATCCACGCGGCGCGTTCCCAGACGGCCAACCTCGAATGCCGATCGCGGTCTCGGCACCGATCGATGAAGCCCAGCTCGGTGAGGCCGTGAAACTAGCCGAGAGATCGGATGTGATCGTTGCGGTGGTGGGTGACTGCATCGAGCTGGTGGGAGAGGCCAGATCAACCGCAACGCTGGAGCTTCTTGGCGGACAACATGCGCTGTTGCAAGCCCTGGCAGCGACGGGCAAGCCATTGATCATCGTGATGGTGGCTTCAAAGCCACTGATCATCCCTGAGGATGTGCGCCATGATGCGTTCATCTGGGCTGCCAATCCGGGTATGCGTGGAGGCCAGGCGATTGCAGAATTGATCTACGGACAGATCGAGCCGAGCGGGCGCCTACCTATCTCGTTCGCACGCCATGCTGGGCAACAGCCGACCTATTACAACCAGATTCGTGGTCAGCACGGAGACCGATATGCAGACCTGACCCAAGAGCCGACGTATGTATTCGGCGAAGGCCTCGCTTACACCGAATTTGCCTACTCCTGCTTGAAGCTGGAGACCGCCGAACTCGCAGCAGACGGCGAACTTCGTGCCAGCGTAGAAGTGACTAACACCGGCCATCGACCGGGACTAGAGACTGTGCAGCTCTACATTCGAGATTTGGTCACTTCCGTGAGCTGGGTTGATAAGGAACTCAAGGCCTTCCAACAGATTGAACTCCAACCTGGAGAGACACGACGTGTTCATCTCGTCCTGCCTGTCTCTCAGTGCACGATTGTCAACGCGGCCGGAGACCGTGTGGTGGAACCGGGTGAGTTCGAGGTGCTCATCGGGCATTCGTCGAGAACAGAGGACCTCCTCGCCGCCAGTTTCACTGTCACAGAGAGCGTGTAAGCACCAGGGCCAGCTTGGGGCGTGTGCGGTTCGGGCGATGAGCGCGAGCGGGGTGTGGGAAGCTACCTCAGATCCTTGCTCGCTCTTCCAAGCACACATGCCCGGGATGCGCCGCGGCCGAGGCTGGTTCCACCTGGAAGGTTGCATGGCGGATGTTGAAGTGGCGCGCGGTGCAGTCCTGTGCCGCCTGCACGACCTCGGCGGCGTGGCCGTCGTGGAAGCACTCGTCGTCGACGACAATGTGCCCGGTGACGATGGGTAGGCCCGTGGCGATCGTGGATGCGTGCAGGTCATGGACCCCCTTGACCTGCTCGAGCGCCAGGAGATGGGCGCGCACCTCGTCGAGGTCGAGTGCCTCGGGGGTCTGCTCCATCAGTACCCGCAGCGTGCCGCGCAGGATGATCATCGCGCGGGGCACGATGAGCGCTGCGATGAGCAGGCTCGCGATCGCGTCGGCCTGCTGGAATCCCGTCGTGGCGATCAGGATGCCTGCGACGATCACGCCTAGTGAACCGAGGGCGTCGTTGAATACCTCCAGGAAGGCGGCGCGCATGTTGAAGTTGGCGTCGCGGCTTGAATGCAGCACCGCGATGGATGCGAGGTTGGCGATCAGCCCGACGACGCCGAAGGCCATCACGAGAGGGCCGTGCAGCTGTGGGGGATCGAAGAGGCGTCGCAACCCTTCGACAGCCGCATAGCACCCGACGACGATCAGCACCGTGGCTTGGGCGAGGGCGGCGAGCACCTCGGCGCGGCGGAAGCCCCACGTTCGGCTCGTATCGGCGGGCCGGCGCATGAGGGTCGCAGCGCTGAGCGCGAGCACGAGTCCAGACGCGTCCACGACGACGTGCACGGTGTCGGTGAGCAGCGCGAGGCTGCCTGTGATGATCGACCCCACCAACTGCGCGACGACGACCGTCGACGTGATCACCAACGCTATCCAAAGCTTCCGACGATGCACGTCGGCCCCATGCGTGTGTGCGTGTTCGGCACCCATTCGATTTAACTCCTCGTGGGAGCGGAATCGTCTTCTGAGGAGCTGTGCAGGTGACTGCACAGCTGGGCGGCACGGCCGGTGGAGTTGAGCATCTGCTCGGCGGCTGCGACGAGGATCTTCAGCAGCGCAGGCTCCGCGAGTGCGTACCAGGTGGTGCGCCCCTCGGGGCGAGCTGTGAGCAGGCCGCATTCCACGAGAAACGAGATGTGTTTACTCACCGTGGATTGCGCGAGATCCATGTGCTCGACGAGGTCACGCACCCGGTGCTCGCCGGATGCGAGGTGCTGCAGGATCGCCAGCCGGGCAGGCTCGGCGAGCGCTTGAAACAGATGCGCATAGGCCTCGGTCGCGTGATTGTCGACGACCACCTCAGAATTAATCGTCATGTAGCGATGATAGCGCTAGATGACGATATTGCAAGACGGGTGCGGATCTCGGTCAAACACATGGCGCCCTCCCCGAATGCGTTGGGGAGGGCGCCGTCGGTGATTGGATGTGACGTCAGAGCGCGTCGATGACGGCGTTCATCGTCGTGGACGGACGCATCACCTGCGCCGCCTTGTCGGGGTTGGGACGGTAGTAGCCGCCGATGTCCGCAGGGTTGCCTTGCACGCCGACGAGCTCGTCGACGATGTGCGTCTCGCCGTCGACGAGCGCCTTCGCCACGGGTGCGAACTTCTCGGCGAGGGCCTGGTCGTCGGTTTGCTTCGCGAGCTCCTCGGCCCAGTAACGGGCGAGCCAGTAGTGCGAACCGCGGTTGTCGATGCCGCCGAGGCGACGCGTCGGCGACTTGTCATTGAGCAGGAACGACGTGTTCGCGGCGTCGAGTGCCTTCGCGAGCACGCGGGCGCCGGCGTTGTCGTTGGCCTGGCCGAACTGCTCGAGTGACGCAGCCAGCGCCAGGAACTCGCCCAACGAATCCCAACGGAGGTAGTTCTCCTCGACGAGCTGCTGCACGTGCTTCGGCGCGGAACCGCCAGCCCCGGTCTCGAACAGGCCGCCACCCGCCATGAGCGGAACGATGGAGAGCATCTTCGCCGAGGTGCCCAGCTCGAGAATGGGGAAGAGGTCGGTCAGGTAGTCGCGCAGCACGTTGCCGGTGACGCTGATGGTGTTCTCGCCGCGACGGATACGCTCGACGGAGAACTTCGTCGCTTCAACCGGCGACATGATGCGGATGTCGAGCCCGTCGGTGTCGTGGTCTTGGAGGTAACGCTCCACCTTCTCCTTGACGTTGCGGTCGTGTGCGCGGGCGTCATCGAGCCAGAAGACGGCCGGCCAACCGGTAGCGCGGGCGCGGGTGACGGCGAGCTTCACCCAGTCCTGCAGGGGGAGATCCTTCGTCTGGCACGCACGCCAGATGTCGCCGGCCTCAACATCGTGCGAGAGCAGCACGTCGCCAGCGGCGTTCACCACCTCAACGCGGCCATCCGAGGTGATCTCGAAGGTCTTGTCGTGCGAGCCGTACTCCTCCGCCTTCTGCGCCATGAGCCCGACGTTCGGGACGGTGCCCATCGTCGTCGGATCGAACGCGCCGTTAGCCTGGCAGTCCTCAATCACTGCCTGGTACACGCCGGCGTACGAGGAATCGGGCAGCACGGCCAAGGTGTCGTGCTCCTCGCCGTCGGCGCCCCACATGTGGCCCGAGGTGCGGATCATCGCCGGCATCGAGGCGTCGACGATCACGTCGGAGGGCACGTGCAGGTTGGTGATGCCCTTGTCGGAGTTCACCATCGCCAGCGCCGGGCCGTTCGCCATCGCCTCGTCGAAGGCGGCGCGAATCTCCGCTCCACC
>NZ_CAMYPD010000001.1 GCF_947286155.1 uncultured Tessaracoccus sp. | reverse complement strand
CGGCGAACCCGTCGATCACCTGGTGGATCAACGCGGTGGTGCCCGGATTCTGCGCGTCGCGGTACCGGGGTGTGCCGACGGTGGCGTACTCGACGGGGAACGTCTATCCCCTGCGCCCCACCAGCACCGGTGGCGCGACGGAGCTCGACCCGATCGGGCCCGTCGGCATGTACGCGCAGTCGTGCGCGGCCCGCGAGCAGGCGTTCGCGCAGGCAGCCGAGCGGTGGGGTACGCCGACGACGATCTACCGTCTCAACTACGCGTGTGAGCTGCGCTACGGCGTGATCGCCGACATCGCGCAGACGATTGCCGCAGGGGAACCCGTCGATGTGACCATGCCGGCCGTCAATGTGGTCTGGCAACGCGATTCGAATGCATGGTCGTGGCAGGCACTCGACCTGGCCGGCACGCCGGCGGAGATTCTCAACGGCACCGGCCCAGAAACCCTCTCGACGAGAGCCATCGCCGAGCAGCTCGCCGCCCACGCGGGCTGGGATCTGCAGATCACCGGCGAGGAGGCCGACACCGCGCTGCTCAGCAACGCCGCCAAATGCCACGCGCTTTTCGGCTACCCCAGCGTCGCGCCCGCGACGATCATCGAGTGGGTGGCGAAGTGGGTATCCGACGGCGGCCGCGCCCTCGGCAAGCCCACGAAGTTCCAGCGACGCGACGGAGGATTCTGATGCATCTCTTTGGCACACCGCCGTACGTCATGCCGGCGCACCCCCTCGCCGTGACGGCGGAGGGGACCCCAGACTGGGCCGCACAACGGCTCCTGACTAGGTACTATGCCGCGTGCGGCGCGAGCGGCGTCGGCGTGGCCGTGCACACCACGCAGTTCGAGATTCACCACGATCACGACGTGCTGCGTCGCGTGTTCGCGGAGGCCGCCGACATCGTCCAGCAGTTCGGACCTGAAACGAGCCTCGTCGCGGGCATCGCCGGAGATGCCGAGCAGGCCGCGACGGAGGCCGCCATGGCCCGCGACCTCGGCTACGTCGCCGCGCTGCTGTCGCCCTACGGGCTCACCGACCGCACCGAGGCCGGCACGCTCGCCCGCGCGAAGGCCGTCGCCGCGGAGCTACCCGTCGTCGGGTTCTACATGCAGGAAGCCGTCGGTGGGTTCTACCTCTCACGTAAGTTCTGGGACGAGCTGCTGCAGATCGAGAACCTCGTCGCCATCAAGGTGGCGCCCTTCGACCGCTACCGCACGAAGGACGTGGCCGAGGAGATCCTGCGCAGTGGTCGCGACGACGTGCTCCTTCTGACCGGTAACGACGACGCCATCGTCGCCGACCTGCTCCTCCCCTACCGCACGGCTGACAAGGAGCTTCGCTTCTCCGGCGGCCTGCTCGGCCAATGGGCCGTGGGCACGAAGGCGGCCGTCGACCTCACTCGCCAGATCTGGGACGGCAACGGCTCCCCCGTCGATCAGGACGTGCTCGCCACGGCCACCGCGATGGTGGACATCAACCAGGCCCTGTTCGACCCGGAGCACCGCTTCGCCGGGTCGATCGCAGGCGTCAATGAGCTGCTGCGCCAACAGGGGCTGCTCGCGTCGTCGCGCTGCCTGTCTGACACCGAGGTGCTCGCCGACGGCCAAGCCGACCGCATCGCGCTCATGCGCGAGCGCTACCCCGAGCTGCTCGACGAGACCTTCATCGCTGAGCATCTCGACGAGTGGAAGCGCGACGTGGCCTGAGCAGTTGCCTCAGCTTAAGCGGGCGTTGCCGGCTCCTCAATTGCAGGGCCCGGAAGGTTCCGGGCTGCTCTCAGTCACCATCTCCCAGAGAACGCCTCAGCAGGCCAGCGCCAGTTGGGCTCTCCGGAGTTCACATAAACCCCGAACTTCTGCTCAGTGCCCAACTTGCGACGCCGATCCGTAACACCCATGGGGATAAGTTCCCAGAGCATATGAACTACATCACCCACAGATTCACCGTGCTCACACATCCGATTGGCCAAGGCCTGAGTACGGAGTCGAGATTTGACTGATGCGGCATGAATGTCATGCTAATAGCGCGTGGTCGCATCAGTATTGGATAGATTTGGCCCAATACTGATGCGTTTGGCGAAGCATTTCAAAATGCTTCAACTGAGTAAGATTTGACTTCTCAGTAGCCCTAAGGCAGATGAATAAACCGCCCGACTCAGCTACGGCGTAAATACTCGAACTTCAAAAGACTTTCCACGCACTTCCGTGGGGCGGATGACACTGCTCGGCTGCATGGAGCCATCCAACTCGAGCGAATAATCATCAGACCGCAGAATATGAATTCTATACTTGTTACCTTGCCACTGGCGCACTGTTGACACATCATCCCAGCCACGTGGGAGCAGAGGTTCGATGTGCAGTCCATCCAGCTCAGCTCTCAACCCGAGGAGGCCATCTATGACATTCAAGCGAAACCAAGCCGGTGCACCCGAGCTGATGATGTTGCTACTTCTACCAGGTGAACTTCCATAGGGGCTTTGGTAGTAGTTCGGCCACCAAAGGGGAGATCCTGCCCTCACAGCTGAATCATCAGGGTCTCGCAAGGGACAAACGGACTGCATAATCTGCAACGCCCGATTCGGATCTTTCAACTTAATTTCAGCTGCAGCCAGCATCATCGCACCGTGGGTGTAGCACGATCCATTCTCGGCTGTGCCGGGCCGTTTCGCCGACTCTCTACCAATATCCGTCCGCTCCTTGAGAAATGGCGGGTCGTAGAGCACAGGTCCGTATTCCGTGATGCATCTTGAATGCACTGTTTCCATCGCAATCCGAGCGCGTTCTGGAGAAGCCACTTGCGAAAGCACGGCCCACGCCTGCATCAGCATGGGCACATTGCCGTCAGGATCAGTGGACGTACAGAAACCTATTCCCGCATCCGTGAAGCCCCGGATATACCATTCGCCATCCCAAGCATGCTTATTCAAAGAAGTGGAAACTTCATCTGCAGCGTTACGTAGGCGTACGGCATCATGCTCTCGCCCACATGCCTCCAGGATGGGAAGCAGCTCGTTTATGGCATGCACGAGAGCCATCGATGTCCACACCGATTCTCCGCGACCTTCTCGGCCTGCTGCTTCTAGAGGGTCACTCCAATCGCCATCCAGAAAAAGAACCAGACCGTGAGTGCCCCGGTTGTTGAGCGTCCAGTCCAGACCACGGACAACTACATCCAAGATGGTTCCATGTTTCGAGGTCTCTCCCAGAAACGCGAAGTCGTGCGTTTCCTTCACGTATCTAGCAGTAGTGAACGCAACCCAAGTGGGAATATCATTGTGGCGCTGCTTTTCCAGCTCAGCCGTTCTTGCATCGGGGTTGGGAAACTTGGAGCTGGAGCGTCGAATAAAGCCATCAGATTCAGACAGAAGCGCTACCTCACGGATCCTGCGCTTGAGCCAACTGGGATCCGCACCCAGCATCCCAAGCGCATCCTGGAGATTATTGCGCCAGTTGTGGTCCGGGCCTCTTCGCGCTGACTCCGTCTGCTGTTCAAGCTGCACCCGGCCCCACGTATTGAGCTGCGTGGCGAGCGCACTGTCTGGAAGGAGCGTATCGTCCCCGACGCGCTCTTTGTTGAGTCCTTCCAACGCGCGGCGCAAAAGCTCCTCGGGATCAGCAATCTCGCGAGCTTCCTGCCTGCATTCTTCCAACGTCTCACCGGTTCCTAGCACAAACCAGAGGTTTTCCCTGGCACCCGGCTTCAGTTCAATGTGGTGGCGGAGAGCGAAAATAGTAGGCTCAGAGGAGGATCCTCGGTTGGGCAAGGGAGCGCTTGACCAACCAACTTCTTCACCGGCCCGGACGTCTGCTCCCCGAAAATCAATGAGTGACCCGCACCACTGCTCTGCTGGAATATTGCATACCCAATACGCCGCGAACCGGTATTTCGGCGTCTCTGCATGGTATCGACTCGCTAGCAGTGCACCCGACACGCCATCTCGCTCAACATGTTCCTGCTGGATTCCGTTGGCTCGCCCCTCCAGTAGAATGTAGTTGACGGAGGTTAACTGCACAGCCTTCATGCCATCAGTTTCATTCATTAAGCTCAAAGCAACGAGCTGCCGCCCAGTATCCCGTTCCAGAGTGACAGTCACATCAGCCTGGATACCGTTGGAGAATGTTCGCCACTCCGAGCAATGCGGCCCCTGAACACATTGGTACTTTTCCGCAGATCCGGGTGCATCACCACCAACCGCAGACCATGGCGTCGCGCTTCCGTCATCAACCACAAAATTAAGACCTTTAGAAATAATGTTCTCTGCGAAGGCATACCGGTACAAACCCATTCCTCGCTGATCAACTGAAAGATGAAATAGTCCTCCAGCCGACTGCATAAAATTAGGCCAAGGTAGGGGAGTAGACGGTGAGTCAATCACCAGCTCCCCTGTTGCGGACATGACTCCAAGCGGTTCGTCTCCCCTGCGGATTGCAATGTTATGTTGGCCCATCAACACCGATCTCCTTGCGACATACACACCCCGACCACAGCGCCCGCGCGTCTCCAGATCGACAGCTACATCAAGCAGCGCGTTCGAGAAAGAAATGCTTTACTGCATCCTAGCCCGGGACGTGCGACCTTGACAACCCCGTGATCACTAGGGGCGCTTCCCAGGCGCCAGAGACACCTGTTGACACTAGCGAAAACCTTTTCTACTCTGTATGGAGTACGGATTATGGAGTACGCAAGCCAAGGCTTACAGCCAAGGAACCAACCCGAGTCCAATGGAGGAATCGTGAAGATCAAGTCTCTAGCAGCGACCGCTCTAGCCAGTACCCTCTTGTTCTCCGTGAGCGCATGTGGTGGCGACACCGAAGGTTCAACGGACATGAACAAGGAGGTCAACCTCTGGATGTACCCAGTGATCGCCGATGAAGCGAAGAACCAGTCCTTCTGGGATGAGCAGAAGAAGAATTTTGAGAACGCCAACCCTGGAATGACCCTCAACGTCGAACTGCGGGCATGGGCGAACCGAGACGAGCAGCTGGCAACTGCCATCGCAGCAGGGGAAGGGCCTGATCTCGTTTACTTGATCCCCGACCAAATTCCAAGTTATGTAGAAACTGGGGGTATTGTTCCCGTCACAGATATTGTAGACGAGCTTGGCGACGCAGTCCTCCCGAATGCTGTCAATGCAGTAACTGTAAACGAGGACAAGTTTGGTGTTCCAGTGCTTGCTACCGTCAGCCCAATTGCATGGAACAAAACGCTCTTCGATGAGGCGGGAGTGGATAAGCTCCCGGAAACATGGGAAGAGGTGAAGGCTGCAGCACCTGCCCTCGCCGCAAAAGGCCACCCAATCATGGCGTTCTACGGCACATTCATCCAGGCCTACTACTACCCATTGCTATACCAAGCAGGCGGATCTCTCTATTCCGAAGATGGTACACAGGTTGCTTTCAACTCACCCGAGGGTGTCGAAGCGCTAGAGTTCCTTGTGGATCTTGCGAAGGCTGGCGGCCTTCCTGAGGACGCTGCCGTCGCGGATGCAAGTGCAGAAAATGATTACTTCTCATCCGGTACAGTCGCGATGACGTCGAACCTTGACCCCGCACGAGTGGAAGAAACCAAGAAGCTACTCGGCGATGGCCTGGTGATCGGAAAAGGTCTGAAGCACAAGGAGGTGGTTGCTGGTGGAACCGTGGGTGCCATCTCACGCACTTCGACCAGGAAGGATAATGACGAAGCCGCAAAGGCTGCCCTCAAGTTCCTAGGTTCTGCTGAATTCTCGAAGTCATTCAACGATGTGAACGGAATGCTGCCGGCTAGGAATGATGTGACCCTTTCAGAGATGACGCCGGAAATCCAGGCACAAATGGACGCACTCGACATCATGCTCCCCGGGGTTCCCCACACCAAGACCCGACAGATAACCGGTGTGCTCACCCCTCATATTCAGGCCGCGATCAAGGGAGACAAGACCCCAAAGGAAGCTCTCGATGCTGCAGCACAGGAGGCAGAGAGCATCATGAAGTGACGGCATGGTGGGAGTATCCCCAGCAGGGGATACTCCCACCATATAGATCTAAACATCCGTCGCTGACAACGGAGCACCCATGCTGAAACGATCATCAACTAAACAATCCCGAAGGCAGGCTTGGATTGGTTTCCTTTTTGTCTTGCCCATACTAGTCCTCTTCATAGTATTCCGCTTGATACCACTGATCGGGTCCGTGGGAATTAGCCTCTTCGACTATAGGCTGTCTGGAATTGGCGACTTTATCGGACTTAGCAACTTCGAGCGGCTGCTAGGAGACGCGGTATTTTGGAAGGCGATGGTTACGACACTGTGGTACGTAGCCATGTATGTGCCACTAGTGATAATAGTAGCCTTCTCTTGCGCTGCGCTTCTTAACCAGCTCCGCTTCGGAGTGGGAGTAGCGCGCGGAATACTCTTCCTCCCTTACGTAACTTCTTATGTCTTAGCAGGACTAGTGTGGAAATGGGTTCTGGCTCCAGACGGATTGATTAACGGTATCATTTCCAAATGGAACTGGGAGAAGGTGCCCTTTCTCTATGGAGATTCTTGGCTTGTACTGCTGAGCCTTGTGGTCGTTGCGGTTTGGAAGGGCTTCGGCTACTCAATGTTGATTCTACTCGCAGGCATGCAGGCAGTCCCAGAGGAACTTCACGAAGCCGCGGAAGTAGATGGTGCGAACGCTCGCCAAAGGTTCTTCCGGATCACAGTGCCCATGCTGAAGCCGGTTGTTTTCTTTGTCCTAGTAATCGAAACCATTGCTGGTTTCCAGACGTTCGACGCAGTTTACGTCATGACAGGGGGTGGCCCTGCCAGAGCTAGCTATACCGTCGTGTACCTACTTTACGAAACGGGCTTCAAGTACTTCGACTTTGGGTACGCTTCGGCAATCGGCATTGCTGTAGCAATTGTGATCATGGCAATTTCCTTGATCCAAAGAAAGCTTCTGGAGGATAAAGACCATGACTAAGGAAACTCTCAAGTCAACGAGATCACGGAAGATCGTGCTTGGCCAGTCAGCAGCGTGGGTAGCTTTGGCGATCATGGGGATATTTACACTCTTCCCATTCTTCATAACTTTCATTTTGGCCCTTTCAGTCGAAGGCGAACCAACACTGCCCCATGCGCTGCCCCGTAGTCTGACGCTGGACAATATTACTCGCGCATTATCCAGCAGGGATCTTGTAACATGGATCATTAACTCTGTAACCTATTCGCTAGTGTCCACAGTAGCAGTGCTTTTGCTCTGCAGCATGGCTGGATACGCATTTGCTAAGAAGCCCTTCCCGGGAAGCAACATTCTCATGTGGTGCTTCCTAGCGACTCTAATGGTCCCAGCGCACGTCACGCTTATCCCCCTCTTTGCTACCGTCTCAAAGCTTGGAGGAATCAATACGATGTGGGGGTTGATAATCCCCACCATCGCGAACTCCCAGGCCGTCTTTCTCATGAGGCAGTTCATCGCCGGTATACCGGATGAGCTACTCGAGTCAGCGCGCATGGATGGCGCTGGAGAACTGCGCATTTTCTTCCAGATGATCCTCCCACTATCAAAGCCTGTACTGGCAACGGTAGGAATTTTCGTGTTCTTGTGGCATTGGAACGACTTCCTTTGGCCACTTGTGGTAGCACAGAGCAGCAAAGCACGCACCCTTACAGTTGGGCTGGCAAGCATGGGAACCGAATCAGCCTCCCTAGCATCAACAATGGCTTCGGCGGCCATTACAGTTATCCCTTGCCTCATTATTTTCTTCATGCTGCAGCGATACCTAATTCGCGGCATTACAGCAGGCGCACTCAAGGGCTGACCATGAAGCCACCTACAGGTGTCACGAGCTCATGAGATACCTGGATTTCATTATTTAATATGCTGTTTACAAAGGAGTAACAAATGAGTCTCAATCTTAATAAGAAGTCAGCATTCTTCTCACGTGGGCTTGTGTTAGCCCGATTAGCTACGGCTCTAGTCATTGGTACAGCCCTACTACTGACTAGCGTCACCACCACCTCAGCCGACACCACAGGGGCATCTGCCGCGGCGACAGGCCAGCTGGTCAATCACGGAGAGCAGATCCGTAAGGTGCAAGTCGGAGCTTCTGAGTTCTTCCGAGATCAAGATGGGACCCCTCACGCGCTGTACGTGGTGAGCGGAAACTCTACCGTGACTGCCGAGGTAGGGGTAATGAATCTAGAGACTGAACAGCTCGTCTTCCACACCCGGGTTCCTGCAGGATCCAGTGCCATCGGGAGCGCATTCAACCCTGTTGATGGCAAAGTATATTTTGGGATGTCTGATTCAGGTCACCTATACAGCTACGATACTGCTCACCAAAGTCTACAGCACCTCATTACGGTCCCGGCTGGGCAACGCGTATGGAATCTCACGGTAGCAGATGACGGCACCGTCTGGTTCGGCGTCTACCCAACTGCCAACCTCTATTCGTTCGATCCCAAGACTGGAGAGCTTGAGAATCACGGTTCACCGAATCCATCCGAGCAGTACCTAGGCGCAGTTGCTGTATCAGGTCGAAACGTGTATGTCGGCAGTCAACCTAACGGGAAGATGGCTGTGTTCGACCGTGATTCAAGAAGCTACAGAGCCATCTCGATGCCGGACGGCTTCGCAGTGCAGCCTATGCGAAACATTGATCTACGTGGCAACCTTCTATTTGCAAGCGGAAATAACCAAATTGCCGTCCTTGACCTTTCTTCAGGGCTTTGGGTTGATGTCATCGAGAACACCAACCCGACCGTTTCTCCCGTGAACCCCTCGGATGATTCATTGATCTATCTCAGAGCGAATGGTTCCATTCACTCTTATAATTTATCCACCCTTGAGCTCAAACCAATTCACTGGGGGCCCAATGCTGGGCCACAGACGTGGAGCTGGGGTTCTATCAACGGTGAGCTCATGCTCCTCTTCACCTACTGGAATCAGGGAAGAACATATGGCATGAACCTTGACACAATGAAAGGCATTTACATCGTCCCTGATTTTGAAGGCTCAGGGGCACCATTGATAAGCCTGGGTCGCGATAATGTCGGAAACATATATTCTGGCGGCTTCTTGAGCCCTCCCGGTATTGCTAAATTCGATACCAGAACTGGCAAGTCCACCCTCCTACCTGGAATTATACAAGTCGAGGGTTTTGGGCTCTTTGGGAATGATCTGGTATTTGGACGCTATCCAAGTGGGGGACTGTATCGCTACGATCCTTCCGAGCCATGGAGGCTGGGGGTTAATCCACAGGACCAACTCCTTCTCGGGCACGAGCAAAACCGGCCTCAAGATTTTCTTCAATGGAATGAAGATATGATGTTAGTGACTTCCGTTCCCGATCCCGGACGTCACGGTGGAGCGATCAGCCGTTGGTACCCGGAAACAGGTTCAGTCGATGTCTTTAGAGATGTTGTCAAGAACCAGACTCCAGTCTCTCTATCTCGTCTAGATGACAAGATTATCGTTGGATCATCCATTCACGGCGGGTATGGAGTTAACCCTGTTACAGACTCCGCAAGCATCGCTATGTGGGACCCGGAAACTGGCCAGACTGCGTGGACAGATCGCCCTTTCGAACGTGCTACGAGCATTAGTGGCCTGACGTTCTCACGAGACCGACACCTGTGGGGTGTCCTCGATTCTCGTACTGTCTTCGAGTACGATGTCGAGAGTAGAAGAGTGCTCCGAACAATTACTATTGGAGATAACGCTGCTCCTCGCTACGGCGAGCGCGACGAACTTATTTTTGATGGTGAGAAGTTATACGGCGTTACTGCTGGAACATTTTTCGTGATAAGCCCCGAATCGGGAGCACTTGACATCATTGCCCGCTCTGGCAAAGACGCAGAGTTCTCATCAATCGAAACCCTCACACAGGATACCCATGGCGATTTCTATATGGTGGTGAACTCGACCGAGCTCGCTTCGTACAGGAAGCCAGAAGTGTCCTCACACAATCACTGAATAGCAACACACTGGTGCTTCACACTGGCGAGAGTGTCTCAGAATCGATCCAATCAATCCGGAATGATGCCCACTTACTAATAACGGCAAAAAGTTTTCGTTAGTCTAGTGCCATTGTCCTATATAGAGAGTTTGCTTCGGGCGCGGATGTAATCATCCTGCGCCCGAAGCTCCTGTACAGATTCCTTGGCTTCCCGTCGCTGACGAGGTGAACGACGCGGCTTCTGACCTGAGCTACGCGCGCTTCCCCGTCGTGCCGCGCACGCGCAGTTCGGGTGTGAGCTCCACTCGGCTGGGCACACCGTCGAGAGCTTTGATGCCCATGTCCATGGCAAGGCGGCCCACTTCGTCGAGAGGTAGATGCGCCGACGTGAGCGGGGGGACGGTGTCGCGGGCGAACTCGATGTCATTGAAGCCGGTGACGGACATCTGCTCGGGCACGGCGATGCCCCGCTCGCGCAAGCAGGCGAGCACGCCGAAGGCCATCTGGTCAGCGGTGGTGGCGATCGCCGTCAGCCCGGCGGCATCGTCGGAATCAAGTAGCCCGACGCACGCGTCGTGGCCGCCGTCGCGGGTGGGGGCGGTGCGTCGGACGACCAACTCGTCGCCGAACACGTCGCGGAAACCGGCGATGCGGTCGGCCATAGAGAGCAGGTTCGAATCCCCCGCGAGGAGGGCCGCCCGACGATGTCCCAGCTCGTGCAGATGCTCGGCCACCTGCCGGGCAGCGAGGCGGTTGTTGACGTCGATCCTGGACACGCTCAGATCGGCGCTCACCTCGTGCGGCCCAATCAGCACGGCGGAATTGCCGCCCTTCACGAATGCGACCAGGCTCTTCTCGAGCGCGTCGGAGTGAATAGGGTCATCCAAACCCGACGCGGCGACGATCATCACGTCGACACGCTGGGCGCGAAGCCGACGCAGCACGTCGAGCTCATTGCTGGGGTCGCGGTACGTGTTGACGATGGTCACCATGTAGCCAGCCTTCGCCGCCACTTCATGGATGCCGCCGATCATCGTCGAGAAGAACGGGTCGGACACATCACCGACGAGCACCCCGACGGTCTGCGAGCGCCCCTGCAGCAGCCCGCGCGCATTGGCGTTCGGAACGTAATCGAGCTCAGCGGCCACTCGCTCCACCCGCTCGCGAAGCTCATCCTTCACGGGGTAGTCGCTGCCGGAGAGCACCCGCGACGCCGTCGCCAGCGAGACACCCGCCTGCTCCGCAATCGTCTTGAGGTTCACGCTTCCCATGACAAGGCACCCTACTGGGCAAGGGGGTCGCCAACCGGCCCTCCAACCGCCCCAATTCCTGACCCGACGCGCCGACGCCCGACACTATCCCCCATTCGAGGTGTGCTGAACCCGTCGGGCAACTAATGTGGCCTACTGTGAGCATCCCTGTGCAAGAGGAAGACCTCGCGCGCGTCACGATCATCTCGTCGGCGCGGCGCGTGGACTTGGCCCTCCCCGGTTCCGTGACGCTGAGCGAACTGCTCCCCAGCATCCTCAAGTTCGCCGGTCTCGAGTCGAACACCCCCACCGACGCCGTCCACGCGTGGGTGCTGCAACGCTTCGGGCAAGACCCCTTCGACCTCTACGCCCCCATCAGCAAGCTCGGCATCCGCGACGGCGAGACGCTCCACCTGCGCCAACGCGAGAACGCCATCCCCGACGCTGCCTTCGACGACGTCGTCGACGCCGTCGCCAGCGCCACCAACTCCCGCCCCTCGTGGCAACACCGACACTCGCGCATCATCGGGCTCATCTGCCTGTCAGCGGTGCTGCTCGGCATGCCGCTGCTGCTCATGCTCGGCACCTCCGACGAACGCCGCCTCGTACAAGGGCTCGTGCTCATCGCGACGGCGCTGCTGTCGTTCGGCGCGTTCATCGCTGCGGTGTCGTTGGCACGCGCCGCCAGGGAAAAACCGACGGCGACCGTCCTGGCCTGGATCAGCGTGGCGTTGGCGGCGCTCGTCGGATGGGACCTGCCGAACGTCATCGCCACCGAGGCCGCCCTCCACATCCACATCCTCATGGCGTCGTCGCTGGTCCTGCTCGCGGCGGCGGCGAACGCGCTCGCCGCGCGCGTGCACACCATGCCGCTATTCGCCGCGGCGCTGTTCGGCGCACTCATGCTCGCGGCCTCGTCGGTGATGGCCCTCAACTACGGCAACGACGACAAGGTCGCCGCCGGAACCATGGCGATGATGGCCCTCATCACGACGTTCATGCCGTCGCTCAGCTACAAGATCGCGGGCATCGCGCTGCCGAACCTTCCCGTCACGACCGAGGCAATGCTCGCCGACGAAACCCCAGTCCAGTCGGACATCGTGAGCCGCGCGCTCTTCGCCGACCGACTCCTCGGCGGCATGCTCATGGGCACGAGCGCCACCGCCGTCGCCGCCTCATTCATCACCATCACCAACGGCACGTGGTGGGCCGTGGCGCTCATCATCTGCGTCGGCCTGGCGTTCCTGCTGCGCGCCCGTGCGTTCGTCGGGCTGTCGCAGCGCATGGCACTCGTGCTGAGCGGAGCGATCATCTTTGGGCTCGGGCTGGTGTCCATCGCCTACGGCCTCACGTCGAGCTACGTCGGCCTCGGCGTACTATTCGGCATCACGCTGCTCATTGGGTACCTCTTCGCGCACTACTCAGCCGCCTGGCACAAGCGCGTGCTGTCGCCGACGTGGGGCCGCTGGGGCGACATCTTCGAGTGGCTCGCGATCATCGGCATCGTCCCGTTCATGCTGGGCGTGCTGAACTTCTACGTCTGGTTCCGGGGCCTCTTTAACTTCTGAGGCCTGCGAAGGCCCGCTGACGATATGGAATGTGGGAACCCACCGAAAAAGGTGGGTTCCCACATTCCATATTGACGACGTCGCCACTCCAGTGGTGGTTTCGATACGCGCCTTCGGCGCTACTCAACCACCGGTGGACGGCACGCGCCGCGCCCCGCCCGGTCACCGAGCCGAGTGAAAAACTTCAAAATCCGTACGCAGATTGACCAAACACCCCTAAATCGGGCACTTCATCTCATCTGCGTACGGATTTTGAAGTTTGGTGCTGTGTGGTTTCGATACACGGCCTACGGCCGCTACTCAACTACCGGGCACGGTGCGGTCAGGAGCCGAAAAGCATGCGGTATTCCATCGGGCTGGGGGGAACGATCACGCGCGCGAGGCGGCGCACGCTGGCGAGCACGACCTCGGTCTCGCCCAGGTCCTGGGCGCCCTTGACCTGCGAAGACGGCAGCGCGTAGGCCCGTCGGATGTTCTCGCTCGACTTGCTGTCCAGCGGAGTGAGGATGGCGATGTCGCTGTTGCGCAGCTCACCGACGGCTTTGCTCTCCGACGGGTCACCGATCCGCGCGATGGCCTGCCACGCGCCCAGCTGATGCGTCGGCTGGATGGCATCCATGTCGTCGATGATGAGGCTCGGCCTAAACGGGCGCCCTTGTCCGGGCACGTTCTCGGTGTCGCGCAGCAAATCGACGGTGCCTCCGCACGCCCGGATGGTATCGGCCAAGGCCAACCACTCGCGATGGTCCTCCGCCAGCACGGACAGGTGCGCGCCCAAACACACCGCGCGAAACGCGATCAACCACCGCATGTACTCCGGCACAGCCAGATACAGCCTGGTCGGCTGCGGGCGAAACAACCGCAGCGCGACGGGCCCGCCCGGCCCCCTGCCCAGCAGCAGCCCCGACGGCCCGGTGCTCACCACCGACACCACCGACTCACGGCCGGGCGCGAGCGCCTGCAACGTCTCAGTCGACATCAGTCCACCTGCCTTCCCAGCGGCACGGTCGCCAACAATCCGGGCACCTGCGAACCTCCGCGCGGGCCTAGCCTCACCCACGGCGGCAGCACCGTCTGCACGGCCTCGTCGGCGTCGCGTGCCTGTTCGTCGTCGTTCGTGACGAGCCGGACCGCACCGCGTGCAGGCTCGCCGGGCGAGACGGTGTACGACGTGAGGGCCATCATCGCGGGCGCGGCGGCGACGGCGTCGAGCAGCGCCTGGTACCCCTGGCTCGCGTCCTTGCCGAAGTGCTGCACTTCGCGCGCCTCGTGGGTGAGCCCGTCGCAGACCCACTTGTCCCACTCCTCGCGGCTGCGCTCCTCGCGAGGCTCGGGGCCGACCCCCGTACACGTGGCGAGCACGTCGGCGATCTGGTTCGGGTCGAGCGGCTCGGTGCTGATCCCCTGGCGCTTCAGCATGGCCTGCGCCCGGTGCAACCCGAACCGCAGCGTCGCGAACACACCGTTTTGCCCGAGCCCGCGACGCCCCACCGCCTCCAAGCACAGCCGCGGGTCGAGTCGCAACGCAATCCACGTCCGCCGCACCGCCGGGGGCGGGTACTCGTCACCCAAAATCTCCAGGTACGACGCGACGGCGGGCGAGTCGGGCGGCAGCATGGCCCGCGTCGGCGCCCCGACGGTGAACGTCACCACCTGAATACCGGCGAAAGTCACGTCGTCTTGCTTCGTGAGCTGCGCCAGCTCGTCGAGGTTGAGGAGGTTGCCGCGGTCGGAGAACATGTTGAGGTCTGACGTGAGCTCGACGATGCCCGTCCACGACTTCCCATCCGCGACGACGCCGATCTCGCCGTCGTGCGCATCCTTAATCTGCGTGATCTCGAGCTCCCTGAGCCACTGCGCCAGCGGCACGAGATCCTGCGGCTGTTCAGGCGCCTCATTGAACCGCTTCCTACGCCGCCCGAAGGCCCGACGGTGGGCAATCGTGCGCGGGATCGTGCGGCCGTTGACGGGCACCGTCAGCAACAACCCGACGAGCAACATCACCCCCGCGAGCACCCACGACCACGGCTGCTGCAGCGCGGCCAGCGCGAGTGCAATCACGATCATGATCTGCCAGAACACCACGAGGGGAATGTGCCGCGTCGAGCGCGCGCGCAACGGCGTCTGCGCTTTCGCAGCCGGAGCAGACTTCAACATGGCGTCCTTTCGAGACCGTGTCCGTGCGTAACTCTAGAGCCTCGCCGGAGCATTCACGGCACTTCCGACATCGCTCGCGCACCGTTTGCAGGCTAATCTGGCCCCGCACCGTCAAGTAGTGAGGGTAGAAATGGCGACACGCAAGGACCTCCTCAAGGCGCAGTCGTTCACGTCGCGCCGGATGATCGCCTCGTTCATCAACCGCGACCCAGACGACCCAACGCCCCCGCTGCGCCGCGTCGGCATGGCCACCTTCGTCTCGGTCCTGCTCGGCATCGTGTTGGTGGCGGGCTACACCCTCCTCGGCCTCATCAAGCCCGGCTCGAACCCGAACTGGAAGAGCACCGGTGTCGTCATCTCCGACACCCAATCGGGCGCGCTGTTCATCTACAGCGAGGAGGGCGACATGCTCATTCCTATGGCCGACGTCGCCTCCGCCCGGTTGAAAGCCGCCAGCGAGGAGGGCGGCATGCCCAACACCTCGAACGTGAAAACCGAGGCGCTGAGCGGCCTCGAACAAGCCCCCATGGAGGGCATTCCCGGTGCACCGCGCCAGCTCCCCGACCCGAAGAACATGACCGCCTACCCGTTGAAGATGTGCTCGACGGCACCCAACCTGGGCGGCGAGCGCTTCGTGACACTCGACTTCGATGCCCCGAACCCGGCGTCCTCCAGCTTCGCGTTCGTCGCGCAGCACTCGGACCGCTCCGAGTACCTCATCTTCGGCGGCAAGAAGCACCGGCTGTGGACTGACCCGACGAACAGCGGCCTCGCCATGGTCACCGACCTGCCGCGCATCCCCGTCGGCAATGCCTGGATCGCCGCGATGCCCGAGGGCCTGCCCATTCAGCCTCTCGAGATTCAGGGCCTCGGCGACGATAGCGGTCGCTGGGTTTCGGGCATGGCGCGCGGCGACATCGGGCGGGCGCCGTCGCCGAACAACGAAAACCAAGACCAATACTTCGTACAGACCGCCGAGGGCATCGTGCGTATCTCCTACCTCGACGCCGACGCGCTCATCCAGAAGTACCACCAGGGCAACGCGGGGGCAGTGCGGACGCTCAGTTCGCGCGACTTCAAGTCGATTGACCGCTTCAATCTGCCGGACCGCCGCAGCGCCGACGTGCCATGGGACCGCCCCGTCGGCCCCCCGCAGGATTCGAGCGTGGAATCCAAATCCGTGTGCGCGACGTGGAACGCCAAGAACCCGGACACCCCCACCATCAGCTACGGCGACGGCACCCCCAAGCTGCCCTCGACCTTCCGCGTGGCCGTTGGTAACGCATTCGACTACCTCGAGATGCCCACGTTGACGGGTGCGCTGCTGCGCAACGCGTCGTCGAAGGAAGACGACACCGCGACGTTCCTCGTCACCGATCGCAAGAAGTACGCCATTCCTACGACGGAGGCCCGCGCCGCGCTCGGCTACAAGGACGTCACTCCCGTGCCCGTGCCGGGCGGACTGCTGTCTCAGATTCCCGACGGGCTCGCCGAAGGCACCAGCCTCTCGCTTGAGAACGTGCGCTCACTGAGTGAGCAGGGAACCCCCGGCGGTAACTAGGCATCACCCATGCCCGTCTAGGTACTCCTACTCGATTCGGCACCAGAGTCGGGTAAATCTATTGGCAGTGACCCCTTCCGCCCGTAATGTCATACCCGACAGCACGGCAGCCCCGAGTGATTCGAAGTTGCCACCGATGCCGGCTTACACCGGCGTAACCGTCGAAGGGAATGAAATCATGGGCAACAAGTCCGTAGACCGCGCCGAAATGAACAAGGCTGCGCAGCAGATTGACACCAAGCACCAGCAGATCGTGGCGCTCCAGACGCGTCTCCGTGGCGAGATGCAGACCCTCGCCGCTTCCTGGACCGGTAAGGCCTCCACCGCCTTCCAGAACGGCTACCAGCGCTTCGATGAGGAGTACGAGAAGGTCAAGAACGGTCTCGAGCAGATCCACTCCGCTCTGACCGAGACGCACCGCGACTACAGCATCCGCGAGGATGAGAACTTGCAAGAGGCCAACAAGTTCATCGGCTCCATCTGATCTACCCGTACTTACATCACTCTTAAGGAGAATCAACAATGAGCGACGCAACCGTATACTCCCAGTCTGGCCTCCAGGAAGGCATCAGCTCCCTGAAGCGCGCCCACAAGGAACTCGTCGACATGCTCGAGACCCTCAAGGGCGAGCTCCGCACCTCGCTCGCGCAGTGGGAAGACAACGCCCGCCACGCCTACCAGGAAGTGCAGGAGCAGTGGGACCGTTCCGCTGAGCGCCAGAACGACATCATCCAGCGCATGCCCGTGCTCCTCGGCAACATCGCCGACGGCTACGACGCCACCGAGCGTTCGAACCAGTCGCGTTGGGCCTGAGTTTCAGCCAACGTTGCAAGAAAGGGTCCGGCTTCGGCCGGGCCCTTTCTTGTTGCGCTCGGGAATCGTCGACGGGCAGCCCTCCGCGTTCGGCAGGCTCATTCCTGGTGGCTTGGCCACGGGCGCGTCTCGCACTCAAGTGCGTCGGAGAGCCGACGGAGGTACTCGTCGCGTGGAATTTCCACGGCACCCAGCGTGGCGAGATGGTCGGTGAGCCACTGCACGTCGAGCAGCCTCACCCCCGCGCCGCGCAATTCGTCGACGAGGCGCAACAGCGCCACTTTCGACGCGTCGCGCCCCACGTCAGGATCGTGGAACATCGATTCGCCTGCGAACAGCCCACGGATGTGGACGCCGTACAGCCCACCGGCCAGGGCGCCGTCGGGGGTCCATACCTCGACGCTGTGCGCGACGCCCGCGTCATGCAGTTGGCGGTAGCAGGTGGCGATGCGGTCGTCGATCCAGGCGCCTTCGCGCGACGGGTCGGCACAGCGCTCAAGCACGTCGGTGAATGCCGCATCTACCGTGGTCACATAGCGTTTCGCGGATTTCTTCAGGCTGCGCGTCACCCGCATGCCGTCGAGCGGCAGCACCCCACGGCGCACCGGCGACCACCACCCCATGATGCCCTCGACCGGCATCGGGAACACTCCGGCTGCGTACGCCTCGACGGTGACGTGCGCGTCGAATTCTTCGGAGATGCCGATGAGGTCCTGGTCGGGCCAGGTCGCGGCATCGCCGAAGATGGTGCTGAGCATGCACCCAGTGTTGCATCGCCCCTCAGCCGTGGCCACCGCGACGATGCTTGGTGCCATGTGCGAACCTTGGAGGTGGAGGAGCGCCATGGACAACAACCAACTTGCCAATGCTGAACACATGTCCGCCGACGTGTTTCATCAGATTCTCGAACTCGCCATCACCGGCAAGGGTGGGCTCGCGGGTGCCAAAACCGTCGCGAAACAGCAGCTCGAAAAGGCCGGCAACCACGACGCGGCCGTGCGCGCCGTCGTGACGCAACACCTGACGCTCGCGGGCGGCCAGGGGTTCGCGACGAACTGGGGCGGGCTGCTGATGTCCGTCGTGACGATCCCCGCGAACGTCGCCGCATCGTCGTTCGTGCAGGCCAGGATGGTGGCCGCCGTCGCGCACCTTCGTGGCTATGAGCTGGCCGATCCGCGCGTGCGCACCGCCATCTTGATGTGCATGCTCGGCCCCTCGGCCAGCCAGGCGCTCGTCGCGAAGGGTGTGCTGCCGAGTTCGCCGCTCATGGTGGCCACCGCGCCGGTGTTCGACGACAACCTCGACGGCGCCGTCGCGAAGGCCCTTCTCGAGCGGGCGCTCAGCGCCGTGGGCGGCAAACGACTCGGGCTCATGGTGCTGAAGGGGATTCCGCTGGTGGGTGGCGGCGTCGGCGCTGCCGTCGATGCGTGGAGCACCAGGCATATCGCCAATCACACCCTGGCGGAGCTGCCGAACCGTCGCCCGAAGTCGAAGACCTCAGCGTCCTGAGAGGTACCGACGCGTCACCCGCGGCGTCACGAGGCAGGTCACTTCGTAGGGGATGGTGCCCATGAGGTCGGCGAGTTCGTGCGTCGTGATGCGCTCATTGCCGGACGCACCCAGCAGCACCACCTCGGCGCCCTCGGGGATGTCCGATTCTGGGCCGAGGTCGACGAGAATCTGGTCCATGCACACGCGCCCCACGACGGGGTAGGAGCGCCCGGCGATGAGCACCCGCCCGCGCGAGGAGTTCAGGCGTGAGAACCCGTCGCCATACCCGGCGGCGACCGTGGCGATGGTGGTATCGCGCGGGGCGCGCCAGGTGAGCCCGTAGGAGACCCCGTCGCCTTCGTTGATGTGTTTCACGAGTGTGACGCGTGAGGTCCAGCGTGCGACGGGCTCCAGCAGCCCCTGCTCATCCCGGTTGAGTTCGGGAGCGGACCCGTACAGCGCAATGCCCGGGCGAATGGCGTTGTCATCCCCCAAGTCGTGGTTCAAGATGGCGCCGGAGTTGCCCGAGTGCACCCACTGCACGTCGCACACTTGCTTCACGTCCGCGACGGCCTGCGCGAACCGATCGTGCTGCTGGCCGGTGAACTCGCGCCCCTCCTCGACGTCGGAGACCGCATAGTGAGTCATCACGCCCTCGAGGTGGAGGTGCGGGTTGTTGGCGATGGCGACGGCGGCCGCGCGCGCCTCGTCGGGCATGATGCCGACGCGGTGCATGCCGGTGTCGACGCTCAGGTGCACGTTGGCGACCTTGCCGAGCTGACGCGCGGCGTCGGCGATGACGTCGATGCTCCGAAGCGAGCCGACGACGAGGCTCACGTCGCCCGCAACCGCGCTCGGGAGCTCTTCGGCCAAGGCTGGGCTGAGTTTGAGCAGCATGCAACTCATACCCGCTGCTCGCAGGGTCAGGGCCTCGTTGACAGTGGCGACGCCGAAGCCCAGCACGTCTGGTTCCAGGTGCTTCGCGACGGGAACCAGGCCGTGGCCGTACGCGTCGGCCTTGACCGCGGCGATGACTGCGCGTCCTCCACCGTGGGTGCGAACGGTCTCGAGGTTTCGAGCGATGGCTCGCAGGTCGACGACGAACTCAGTGGACGGCATTTTCCTATGGTAGACCTACGATTCCTGAGCTCGCGCTGGCGATATGAACCAGATGGGTGGCAGACTGGCCCTATGTCTAATGACCAATGGAATCAGGGCCAGAGCGGCCAGTGGCCCTCCGACCAGGACGGCAATTGGGGCGCGCAGCCCGAAACACAACAGAGCAGCAACGAGTGGGGCGCCCAGCAGCCGCAGGCTTCCGCCAACGAGTGGGGCCAGCAGCCGCAGGCATCCGCCAACGAGTGGGGCCAGCAGGCACAGCACTCCGCCAGCGAATGGAACGCAGGCGCCGACCAGCAGGCACAGAACTGGAACCAGCAGCCGCAGGCCTCGGCTTCCGAATGGAACGCCGGCCAAGATCAGCAGGCGCAGGCTTGGGATCAGCAGGGCCAGCAGAACTGGGATCAGCAGCAGCCGCAGGCCTCGGCGTCCGAGTGGCACGCCGGTCAGCCGCAGCAGCAGGGCCAGGCTTGGGATCAGCAGGGCCAGCAGAACTGGAACCAGGCGCCCGGCCAGTACCAGCAGCAACAGTGGCAGAACCCGTCGCAGCCTGGCGGTGGCGGCCTGTTCAGCCTGGACTTCACGAAGTTCTCACTGCCGCAAAGCGGCAAGCTCGTGTGGCTCATCGGCATCGTCGTGATCGCCATTGTGTGGCTGTTCGACTTCATCTCCCTGCTCACCTCCGGCACCACCCTCGAGATCGGTGGCATCTCGACCTCCGCTGGCGAACCGAAGGCGATGGACATCGTCCGCGGGCTGGTGTCCGGCCTCGCTATGGCAGCGCTCAAGATCGTGCTGCTTCGCGTCGCCATCGAGGGCGTGATTGCCCTGGTGAAGATCGCCGAGAACGGCAAGTCCGACGACTAATCCTCACGTTTGTTCTCAAGGAGAGGGAGTCCCGACGAGGGGCTCCCTCTTTGCATGCCCGCGCGAAACCATGCCGCACGGCGGGCGTGGTTTCAGCCAGCTGGAGATCTGTGAAAAACTAGAACTCGGTGCGTCGGGAAGTCTGGTCGACAACAACGTCGAACGTTCAGGAGTGCCCCTATGGCCCAGCAGTCCCGTGAAGAATTTGTGCTTTCGCGAGGCACCTACCGCGAGTATTCACGCATTGAGAAGATGCTCACCTCCAACCGCATGGCGGGTGTGCTGCTGCTTGCTGCGACGGTGGCGGCGCTCATTTTCGCGAACAGCGGTGCCTCCGACGCGTACTTCGGGCTGCGCGATGCCTACATCGGCTGGGATCTCGGCTGGCTGAACCTCAGGCTGTCCGTCGGGCACTGGGCTGCCGACGGGCTCCTCGCCATCTTCTTCTTCATGGTGGGGCTGGAGCTGAAGCGCCAGTTCGTGCTCGGTGATCTGCGCGATCCTGGCCGCGCGCTCGTCCCCGTCGCCGCCGCGTTCGGTGGCGTCGCTGTGCCCGCGCTGCTGTTCGTGCTCATCAACCTTGGTGGCACCGGCGGTGAGCTGCACGGTTGGGCCATCCCCGCTGCTACCGACATTGCGTTCGCAGTCGCGGTGCTGGCGATCGTCGGGCGGCATCTGCCTGCGGCGTTGCGCACGTTCCTGCTGACGCTCGCCGTCGTCGACGACCTCATCGCCATCACCATCATCGCGGTGTTCTACTCCACGAACCTCAAGCTGCACTACCTGGCCATCGCCATCATCCCCGCGGCCATCTACGCGGTGCTCGCCAACCGCTTCGAGCACTGGTTTAAGAAGTCGTACATTCCCGCCTGGATTCTGCTGTTCCCGCTGGGCGTCATCACCTGGGCGCTGTTCTACAACTCGGGTATCCACGCGACGATCGCGGGCGTCGTGCTCGCGTTCCTGGTGCCCGTCCACGCGAAGTCAGAGTACGGCCCTCAGTATTCGCTGTCCGAGACGTTCGAGCACCGCTTCAACCCCATCTCCGTGATTCTCGCGGTGCCGGTGTTCGCGTTTTTCTCCGCGGGTGTGAATGTGGGTGGCTGGTCTGGCCTCGTCGAGGCCTGGAGCTCGACGGTGACCCTCGGCGTGGTCGTGGGGCTCGTCGTCGGCAAGATCATCGGCATCACTGGCACGACGTGGCTCATCACCAGGCTTCGGCACGCCAACCTCGACCCGGACATCAAGTGGATCGACCTCATCGGCATCGCGGCGGTTGCCGGAATTGGGTTCACGGTGTCGCTGCTCATCAGCGAGCTGAGCTTCCCAGGCGGCGGCGCGCTGCAAGACGACGCGAAGGTGGGCGTGCTGACTGCGTCGGTGCTCGCGACGGTGGTGGGGTCGTGCGTGCTCGTGCCGCGAAACAGCCGCTACAAGCGCATCGACGAGAAGGAACACGTCGACGCCAACCACGACGGCATCCCCGACGTGTTCCCCGACGACAGCTCGAAGCAGTAGCCCCACCCCACCTCGACCGTCGAGCAGGCGGCCCCCTGCCCTCACCCGACCATCGAGTAGGTCCGAAGGGCCGTATCGAGATGTCTCGCTCTTCACCAGACCTGCCCAGACACATAAGGAATGAGGGATTCCACCGTTTTCGGTGGAATCCCTCATTCCTTATCGAAGATACCCGTCACTGTGGCGGTGGTTTCAATACGCCCGCTGCGCGGGCTACTCAACCACCGGAGAGCAGCAGCGGCTCAACCACCGGGTTCCGGGGTCGCCGGCCGCTAGTACAGCAGGGCGGTGCTCGGGTCGCTGAGGAGGTCGCCGACGTCGGTGAGGAACTTCGAGCCCTCGGCGCCGTCGATGATGCGGTGGTCGAACGCGAGCGCCAGGGTGGTCACCCACCGGGGTTCGACGCGCTCGTCGGCGCCCTCGCCCACCACCCACGGGCGGCGCTTGATGGCACCCATGCAGAGGATGCCCGACTCGTCGCCGTGCATGATCGGCGTCCCGGTGTCGACGCCGAACACCCCAACATTCGTGAGCGTGAACGTGCCACCCTGCTGGCTGGCCGGCTGCAGTTTCCCTTCCCTCGCCACCCCGACAAGCTCGTTGATGGCTCGCGCGAGTTCCAGCAGCGTCATCTGGTTCGCCGACTTGATGTTCGGCACTAGCAGCCCGCGCGGGGTGGCGGCGGCGATGCCGAGGTGCACGTCGCGGTGGTAGACGATTTCCTCGCGCTCCTCATCCACCGACGCGTTCAAGCTGGGGTTGCGCCCGAGCGCCAAGCAGATCGCCTTCGCGAACAACAGCGTCGGCGAAACGCGCACGTCGGCAAACTCCCGCCGCTTCTTCAAGCGTTCGACGAACTCCATCGTCTGGGTGACGTCGATCGTGAGCCACTCGGTGACGTGCACGCGTCGCTCCACCGAACGAACCAGGTTCTCCGCCGTCGCTTTGCGCACTCCCTTGATGGGTTCGCGACGCTCCCCTGCCCCCGCGCTCACCTGCGCCAGCGTGGCGTCGACGTCGGCCCGCGTGACGCTGCCCTGTGGGCCGGAGGCGTCGGCGGTGTTGAGGTCGACACCCAAGTCACGCGCGTACTTACGCACCGGGGGCTTGGCCAGCACGTCGGTGGTTGCAACCGAAGAACTCCGACGGCGCCTGCGCGGCGCCTGCTCTACCGCGCCGTAGCCCACGAGGGTGGGTGTGTCGTCGGAATCGTCGGCTTCCTCGTTCAGCTCGGCCTCTCCGCTCGGTTCGGCCACTTCGCTCGGCTCAGCTTCGACGCCGTCGTCGATCTCGACGATGTCGGTGCCCACCTCCACTTCCGCGCCTTCGTCGACGAGCAGCGCCGTGATGCGCCCCGCATACGGCGAGGGGAGCTCGACGATGGATTTCGCGGTCTCGATCTCGACGAGCACCGTGTTTACCTGCACCTTGTCGCCCACGGCGACCCGCCACTGCACGATCTCGGCATCCGTGAGGCCTTCTCCGGCGTCGGGCAATTTATATGTCTTCAGCATGGGTGCTCCTTAGTAGGCCAGTGATTGGTCGACGGCGGCGAGAATGCGGTCGACGCCCGGCAAGAACTGGCTCTCGACGCGGGCGGGTGGGTACGGGATGTCGTAGCCCGCGACGCGCAGCACGGGCGACTCCATGACGTAGAACAGCGCCTCGTGCAGGCGCGCGGCGATCTCGGCGCCGAGCCCAAGGTTCAGGTGCGCTTCGTGCACGACGATCGCCCGCTTCGTGCGCTCCACAGATTCCATGACGGCGTCCCAGTCCACCGGGCTGATGGTGCGCAGGTCGAGGACCTCCAGGTTTCGGCCCTCGTCAGCGGCGACGGTGGCCGCGTCGAGGCAGGTTGACACCGTCGGCCCATAACCGATGAGGGTGGCGTCTGCCCCGTCGCGCACGATGTTCGCGGCGTGCAGCTCGGCCGGCGGGGCGTCGAGCTCCACCTCGCCTTTCACCTGGTAGCGGCGTTTGGGTTCGAGGAAGATGACGGGGTCGTCGGAGCGGATGGCCTGCTGGATCATCCAGTACGCGTCATTCGGGGTCGACGGCGCCACCACCTTGAGCCCGGGAGTGTGCGCGAAGTACGCCTCGGGCGACTCCGAGTGGTGCTCCACCGAGCCGATACCGCCGCCGAAAGGAATGCGGATCACGACGGGCATCGGCACCCGCCCGCCGGTTCGGCCGTGCAGGCGTGCCAGCTGCGAGACGATCTGCGAAAACGCGGGGTAGGTGAACCCGTCGAATTGCATCTCCACCACCGGTCGATACCCGCGCATGGCGAGCCCGATCGCCGTGCCGACGATGCCCGATTCCGCCAGCGGTGAGTCGAGGACGCGATGCTCGCCGAAGTCGCGCTGCAGGTGCTCGGTGACGCGGAACACCCCACCGAGTTTCCCGATGTCTTCGCCTGCCAGCAGCACTTTCGGGTCAGATTCGAGTGCGCGACGAAGCCCCGCGTTGAGGGCTTTGACCATACTCAGCTTCGACATCAGGCCACCTCATATTCCGCTGCGAAGCGGGCAAACTCGCGCTGCTGCTCAGCGAGTTCGGCCGTGGGCTCGGCGTAGCAGCGCTCGAAAAGCTCCTCCATCGTGACGTCGCGCAGCTGGGCGATAGTCGCGCGCGTCTGGACGCCCAAGTCTTCGGCCTCCCGCTCCAATTCGGCGAGGTAGGCGTCGTCGATCTCGTCGACGCTGCGCAAATACGCGACGACCCTGTCAATCGGGTCTCGCTCCCGCCAGGCCGCGTCTTCGTCGCGGCCGCGGTACTTCGTCGGGTCGTCCGCCGTCGTGTGGGCGCCCATGCGGTACGTGTACGCCTCGACGAGCGTCGGCCCCTCACCGCGCCTCGCGCGCTCCAGCGCCCACCGGGACACAGCCTCGACGGCAAGCACGTCATTCCCGTCGACGCGCACACCGGGAAACCCGAAGCCGCTCGCACGCTCGAACAACGGAACGCGGGACTGCAACGACGTCGGCTCCGAGATCGCCCACTGATTGTTCTGGCAGAAGAACACCACGGGCGCGTTGTAGCTCGCGGCAAACACGTAGGCCTCGTTCACGTCTCCCTGCGACGAGGCACCGTCGCCGTGGAACACCATGACGGCCTCGTTAGCGCTGGGATCAGCGTTGCCTACCGCGCCATCGAAGCGCAGCCCCATGGCATATCCGACGGCGTGCAGCGTCTGCGCGCCGATCACGAGCGCGTAGGTGCGAAAGCGGTGCTGCATGTCCCAGTAGCCCGCGTCACAGCCTCGGAAGAACGCGAGCATCTGCTCCATAGGGAAGCCGAGCGCGAGAGCCATCGCGTGCTCGCGGTATGACGGAAAGACGTGGTCGCCCGGCGCAAGTGCCCTTGCCGCGCCGATTTGAGCGGCCTCCTGACCGAGCTGCGGAGGCCACAGCCCGAGCTCACCGTGGCGCTGCAAGGCCGTGGCTTCCGCGTCGAAACGGCGCCCCAACCACATGTCGCGCAGGCTGGCGCGTAGATCGTCGGCGGTGCCCTCCCAGCTGAAATCGGGATGCTCTCGCCGGGCACCGTCGGGGGTCAGCAGTTGCACCATAGGGTCGTGCACGCGGATCCTCTTTCTGAAGTTACGGAAACGTAGCTTACGCAAGCGTAGGCAGCGACGGGGTCACACCGGGATGGAGGAAACGCACAAAGCAACGCCGCAGACCTTGGATGCTCGGTTCCTGGGCGACGGCAACCAACCGCGTGCCTTCCACAAGATGAATTCTTGGCAAACTGCTTGATTTCGATGCGCGATTTATAGTTCGCTCGGTACGTAGCCCGCGAGCGCGCGGGTGCCCGAACCATCCCCCAGGAGATAGTTGTATGTCCAAGTTGTCCCGCCCGATTGCTGGGCTGGCGGCTGCCGCGATTGGCATGACCGGTGCGATCGTCACCGGTGGTGTGCAGCAGGTTGCCTCCGCCACCCCGGCTGAATGCACCCCGGCCAATACTGTTCACCTGCTCTCGTTCAACGACTTCCACGGCCGCATCGAGGGTGCCGCTCAGCTGTTCACCCCCGTCGAGCAGCTGCGTGCGAGCGCCGGTGAAGGCAAGGTGCTCCTGGTGTCGAACGGCGACAGCATCGGCGGCTCCACCTTCGTGTCGGCAGTCTCCAACGACCAGCCCACCCTCGACGTGCTGAACGCAGCCGGCCTCGAGGCCTCCGCCACCGGCAACCACGAGTTCGACAAGGGCTTCGACGACCTCGCTGGCCGCGTCGCCTCCGCGTCGCAGTTCCCCTACCTGGGCGCGAACGTCGTGAAGAAAGGCACCAATGAGGTGGCCGCGCCCGTCAAGGCGTACGAGGTGTTCGAGAAGGGCGGCGCGAAGATCGCCGTCGTCGGTGCGGTGACCGGCGACCTTCCGTCGCTGGTGTCGCCGTCGGGCATCTCCCAGGTGGATGTCAAGGACCCCGTCGAGAGCGTCAACGCCATCGCCAAGCAGCTCAAGGACGGCGACGAGTCCAACGGCGAGGCTGACATCGTCATCGCGAATATCCATGAGGGCAGCCCCGACACGAAGGCCGACGCGGACACCGCGAAGTCCTCGCCAAACTTCAGCAAGATGTACAACGGCCTCGACGCCTCCGTCGACGCTGTGATTAACGGCCACACCCACACGCCGTACCTGTCGACGACCGCGAAGGGCCAGCCCATCGTGCAGGCCGACGCGTACGCCAAGAACCTGGTGCAGCTCGACCTCAACGTCGACGCCAGCGGTACGCTCTGCTCGCTTGAGTCCAAGAAGGTCGAGCCGGCTAAGGAAGCTGACGCTTCGCTGCCGCGCATCCAGGAGATCAATACGATCGTCGAAGCGGCGAAGGAAACTGCCAAGGAAAAGGGCAGCGAGGTTGTGGGCAAGGCCACCGAGGCCATCTCCACCCCTGGCGCCGGCGGTTCCGGCACCCGCGACCAGGAGTCGCCGATGACCAACATGGTTGCCCAGATGTTCTACGACCAGATGAGCAACGGCAACGACGAGTTCATCGGCATCCAGAACCCGGGCGGCACCCGCGATTCCTTCGACAAGGGCGACATCACCTACGAAGAGGCTGCGCTCGTCCTCCCATTCGCGAACTCGCTGAACACCACGGAGATCACCGGCGCCCAGTTCATCCAGGTGCTGAACCAGCAGTGGCAACGCGACGACAAGGGCGAGGTGCCGAGCCGCCCCTACCTTGCGCTCGGTCTGTCCAAGAACGTGACCTACACCTACGACGAGTCGCTGCCCGAGGGCCAGCGCATCACCGGCGTGTGGATCAACGGCAAACCAATCGACGAGGACAAGATGTACACCGTCGGCTCCGGCTCGTTCCTCATCTCTGGCGGCGACAACTTCCGTGCCTTCCAGGGTGGCCAGAACACCAGGGACGCGGGCCTCGTCGACCTCACCACCTGGGTGGACTGGCTGAAGGAGAAGAGGGAAGTGTCTCCTGACTACACCAAGCGCGGCGTATCCGTCACCGACGTGCCGGAGAGCTTCACCCCCGGCAAGGCCGGCACCGTGAAACTGGGCGCCGCTGGTGAGGTGTACAAGGGCAACCTCGACATGCTCCTCGACGCGGACAACCCCAAGGTCTCCCCGCAGCTCGCGAACAAGACCGTGAAGGCCTTCCTCGGCGAGACGCAGATCGGTGAGGGTACCGTCGCCGACGGTGTTGCCGAGGTCTCGCTCACGTTCCCCGAGGGCACCAAGGCAGGCAAGCAGACCGTGCGCTTCGTCGTCGATCCGTCGGGCACCGAGGTGCGCTACGACGTGAACGTCGCCAAGGCTGACACCAAACCCGACTACAAGGCGACCAGCGCAAAGGTTGCTACCCGAACTCCTGTCGGCCGTGAAGCCAACATGTGGGGAACCGTCGACGGTAAGGCCACCGTCAGCACGCAGGTGAAGCTGCCGAACGGCAAGTGGTCCACCTCGCAGACCCGCGACGCCAAGGGCTTCTATGCTGTACCGCTCACCTACGGCCGCAACACCGCTGGCACCTACCAGTGGCGTCTGCGCGTCGTCCGCCCCGATGGCACCATGGAGTTCACCAAGCCGGTGACGCAGGTGCGCGTCGCGCTCCCGACGGCAGCCACCGCCGGCACGAAGGCCCTCGATGCCACCACTTACGCGTGGGGCAAGGTCTCCCTCGCCAAGGGCCCGCAGAAGGTGTTCACCCAGGTCAAGCTGCCCAACGGCAAGTGGTCCACCTCGCAGGTTCGCACCACCAAGGCCGACGGCGGCTACACCATCGAGCTGACCTACGGTCGCAACACCCGTGGCACCTACACGTTCCGTGTGGGCACCTACGATCCCCAGTTCGGGTACTCGTTCAGCAAGCCTGTCACGCTGACGCGTCGCTGACTCGCTGACTTCTTCTGAACCCCGACGGTGGGCTGGGCACATGCCTGGCCCACCGTCGCTTCATGTCATCCGTCGTGGTCTCGATACGCCCGCTTCGCGGGCTACTCGACCATCTAGCTACACATCCCGGTGGTCGAGTAGCCGCTGCAAGCGGCGTATCAAGACCCCGGCTACTCGCCAGCCAACGTCGCGACCAGCACGGCCTTGATGGTGTGCATGCGGTTCTCGGCCTGATCGAACACGATGCTCGTGGCGGACTCGAACACGTCGTGCGTGACCTCGAGCCCTTCGAGGCCAAACTGCTCGTGTATGGAGCGCCCGACGGCGGTCTCGAGGTCGTGGAATGCCGGCAGGCAATGCATGAACTTCACATCCGGATTGCCGGTGGCCTCCAGCACCTCGCGGTTAACCTGGTAGGGGCGCAGCAGGTCGATCCGCTCCGCCCACACCTCCTTGGGTTCGCCGAGCGAGACCCACACGTCGGTGTAGAGGAAATCGGCACCCTGCACGCCGGCGGTGACGTCGTCGGTAATGGTGATCCGACCGCCGGTCTGCGCCGCGATCTCGCGGGCGCGAGTGACCACGTCGGGTGTGTTCTGCTGCGACGCTGGGGCCACCATCCGCACATCCATGCCCATCATCGCGCCAGAGATGAGCAGGGAATTACCGACGTTGTTGCGGGCGTCGCCGAGGAACGCGAAGGCGATGTCGCTCAGGGGTTTGGGTGAGTGCTCGCGCATGGTGAGTTGGTCGGCGAGCATCTGTGTGGGGTGCCAATCGTCGGTGAGGCCGTTGTAGACGGGCACTCCGGCGTGGGCGGCGAGCGTCTCGACGTCGCGCTGCGCGGAGCCGCGGAACTCGATGCCGTCGTACCATCTGCCGAGCACGCGCGCGGTGTCGGCGGCCGATTCTTTGTGCCCAATCTGCGAGCCCGCCGGGTCCAAGTAGGTGGTGTGCCCACCCTGCTCGGCCATGGCAACCTCGAAGGCGCAGCGGGTGCGCGTCGAGGTTTTCTCGAACAGCAGCGCGACGGACTTGCCGACGAGTCGCTGCCGCTCGCGCCCGTCGCGGCGGGAAGCTTTCAGCTCGGCGGCGAGCTGCAGCAGATGGAGCCACTCGTCGGGCGTGAAGTCGAGTTCTTTCAGAAATGATCGGCCTTGTAGCGTCATGTTCGCCAGTCTTCCAGACCCGGGAGGCCGACGAGGTAGACTTCCGCCATGCAGATCTTGGTGGTGGATGACGATCAGGCCGTCCGCGATTCCTTGGCGCGCTCACTTTCGTACACGGGCAGCGAAGTGCAGACCGCATCGGACGGCATCGAGGCGCTCGCGAAGCTTGCCTCATACACTCCCGACGCCATCATTATGGACGTGATGATGCCCCGCCTCGACGGGCTCGAGGCGACGAAGATGCTGCGCGATTCCGGCAACGATGTCCCCATCCTCATCCTCACCGCCCGCGACGCCGTGGGTGACCGCGTCGACGGCCTCGACGCCGGCGCCGACGACTACATGGTCAAGCCGTTCGCGCTCGACGAGCTCCTGGCCCGACTACGCGCGCTGACCCGTCGCGCGAAGCCCCACTCGGAGACGGAATCGAGCACGCTGCAGTTCCAAGACCTGGTGCTCGACCCGCAGCACCGTGAGGTCACCCGCGCAGGCCAGCACATCTCGCTCACCCGCACCGAGTTCGCGCTGCTGAACGTGTTCATGGAGAACCCGCGCAAAGTGCTCGAACGCAACACCCTCCTCAACGAGGTATGGGGGTTTGAGTTCCCCACCACCGCCAACTCCCTCGAGGTCTACATCGGCTACCTGCGCCGCAAGACGGAGATCAACGGCTTGCCCCGACTCATCCACACCGTCCGCGGGATCGGGTACGTCCTGCGTGAAACTGCCCCGTGATCGGAAGCTGGTGGGTTCAGGCTCGCCGTGAGATCGGCCGGCTCGTCTCGGGCCAGTCGTTGCAGTGGCGGCTCGCGGCGCTCACCGGGGCGTCGGTGGCGGTGTCGGTGATACTCGTGAGTGTTACCGGCTTCATGATTACCCGTTGGTCGCTGTTCGATCAGGTCGACCGCGACCTCACCCGCACAGCGCAGCAGGCGGCAAGCGTGCTCGCCTCCGACATGGACAACCTCGACGCCCTCACCCCGGAGGCGCTCGGCACGTCCGGCGGGTCGCTGCTGTCAGTGGTGTCCGCCGATGGCCGGCAGAACCAGCCGGGGTCGCAGACCGTCGAGATTCCGCGAGACAACGCCGCCATCGCGATAGCCCGCCTCCAGGCAGACACCCACGAACGCACGGTGCTCGCCGAAGGCACCGAGTACCGGGCCGTGACCGTGCCGTTTTCGGTCACGACGGAGCGCACCGTCGAGTATTACTCCGTCACCTATGCACGCCCGACGGAGACCGTGCGCGACACGCTCCAGTCGCTGTGGCTCGTGATGGTCGTCACCGGTTCGCTCGGCATCCTCGCCACGACGGGAACCGCGTTCTGGGCGGCGCGCGCAGTGTTGGCTCCGGTCAGACGGTTGTCCAACGCAGTGAAGAACGTCACCCAAACCGACCAGCTGAACCCCATCCGCATCTACGGCCGCGACGACCTCGGCGAACTCACGCAGTCGTTCAACACGATGCTGAAGTCGTTGCAGCAATCACGCGAGCAGCAGCGCCAGCTCATCGCCGACGCTGGGCATGAACTTCGTACGCCGCTCACGTCCATGCGCACTAACGTGGAGTTGCTCGTCGCAGATGAGCATTCCGGCATGCTGCCGCCGGGAGCGAGGGGGCAGATTTTGAACGATGTCGCCGCGCAGCTCGGCGAGTTCAGCGCGCTGGTGGGCGATCTCGTCGCGCTCACTCGCGACGACGGCAACCAGCGCCCGCACGAACCCATCGTGCTCGCCGACGTGGTGCACGCCTCCGTGCAGCGCGCCCAGCGTCGGGGCCCCGGCATGGTGTTCGACGTGAACACCGACCACTCGGAGGTCATGGGCGACCCGTCCACCCTCGAGCGCGCCATCACCAACCTGCTCGACAACGCCGTCAAATTCTCGCCGAACGGCGGCACCATCCATGTGCGGCTCAACGACGGTGTGCTCACTGTTGTCGACCAGGGCCCGGGCATTGCGGAAGAGGACCTCCCGCACATCTTCGACCGCTTCTACCGCTCCGACCGCTCGCGCAACACCCCCGGCACCGGGCTCGGACTCTCCATCGTCGTGCACACCGTCGAGGCACACGGCGGCAGCATCAAGGCCGACAACCACCCTGGCGGCGGCGCCGAGTTCACACTGAAGCTCCCACTCCTCGAAGAACCCGACGACACCTCCGCGCCGTCCGTCGGCGAGTAGGGCCGCCCATCCCCCGACCATCGAGTAGCGCCGCAGGCGCGTATCGAGATGCAGTGAGGGTTTCAGTGTCAGAATTTCGTTCACAGACGAACCAACTTCTGACACTCCCAGTCGATACTGCCCTGCTCGTCATCTCATCATCCTGAAGATGATCACAGCCGCGTTACCATGCAGTCATGGAATACGGTGACAAGATCAAGACCCGACGCACAGCGCTCGGATGGTCACAGCGCCGTTTGGCCAAGGAATCTGGGGTTCTGCAACCTCTCATCTCAGCGATCGAGTCCGGTCGTCGAGTCGGCAGCCGCAGCACTCGCGATGCGCTGGAAGCCGCTCTAGAAGTCAGACCATCACGTATGTTGGCAACGCACCGTGATGCAGTGCTCGCTGCCCTCGAACGTCATGGGTGCACCTCACCTATCCTTTTCGGATCCGTTGCCCAGGGAACGGACAGTCCGCACTCCGACGTCGACATCCTCGTCACATTCCCCGACGAGGTGGGGATCACCGACCTCCTGGAGCTGGAAGAGACCCTCACCGAAATCCTGACCGTACCCGTTGACCTCGTCTCCTCAGGATCCGGCGGGCGTGTTGTCGAACACGCACTTGCTGAAGGTATGCGGCTGTGAACTCAACGAGCGACGATCCGCGAGTTCAACTCTGGCTGGACGATTTGTCAGGCTTCATTGCCGACGCCGCCTACCTAGTCACGCTTGGACGCGACGCCTACCTGGCTGACACTCCCCAGGGTCGTCTATTGCGAAACGCAGGCGAGCGCCTGCTGATCAAGGTAGCGACGGTTGTGGAGCGCCTCCCGGATGAGTTCAAAAATGAGTACCCCGACATTGCTTGGCGACAGATTGGGAGAATGCGCAATCTCGTCGCGCATCATTACGACAAAGTCAACCACGACCTCATGTTCGTAACACTCCAACGAGAAATTCCAGATCTAGGCGCCAAGCTCGCCTTACCCGACAGTCCGCGCTCAGCGATGGAGTAGCCGACCGCGGTGGGTTTCGATACGCCGCCTCCGGCGGCTACTCAACCACCGGAGAGATTGCACTGCGCGTATCCCGACCATCGAGTAGGTAGAGGCCACAGCTAACCCAATATCCACACGCGTTGCTCCAAATCGCCCGAAAACGCCCATTTCAGCAAACGCGTGTGGGTATTGGGTTAGCTCCCGGCTCGGAGGGGCTTCGGCCCGCTCTCGCTCGAACCATCGGGTGGCGCAGAGTCAGTCCAGGTTGACGCCCAGGCGCTCGAAGGCGTCCTGAAACACGGTCACGCCTTCCAGGCCCGGGAATTTCGCGACGCGGTGGTCCAGGTTCTCGATGATCTTACGCTGCCCTTCGAACAGCGTCCCCATCACCGCGCGCACTTCGTCGTCGCCCATGATGCTCGTGCCCACTGGCTTCCACGCCTTCGTGAGGGTCAGTTTGACGAGCTGCTTCGCCCGGTCCGATTCCTCCATCTTCTTGATCGCCTGCGTGGTGTAGAAGGCGACGTGGCGAGTTTCCTGCTGCGCGATGCGCATGAGCAGCGGGCTGAGCGTCGGGTGATCGGTCATGTCGGCCATCCGACGGTACGCTGCGACGGCGGAGAGCTCGTTCGTCGCGCCCCACGACATGTGCACCGCGACGAAGTCGTCGCCGATGAAATTCGTTGGCCACGACTGCTTCAGCGGGCCTAACGCATCTTGCCACCCAAGCTTCACACGCTTGGCCTTCACCTCGTCGTAGTCGACGATGATGCCGTGCTCGCGTAACACCGCGGCCAGCGCTTCGCCGTGCCAGAATTCTTCCCGGTTCCACATCGTCATAAACCCTGCGGCTTCAGGCTTCTTCCTCGACGGTGACACCAGCAGATCTCTCAGGTAGCACGACGTGTGGTACTCCACGTCGCACATGTAGCGGATGACGCGCAGCATCGATGCGTCGAGGGGTTGGCGCTTGAACGTCGTGAAGTCGAGGTCGTCGAACTGGACGGCGACGGATGTCTCGGTGAACTTGTCGAAGTCGAATGCCATGTCACTTGCCTCGATGTTGGACTAGACGAAGGGCGCGGGTCATGGGGAGCGGATTGCCCGGCAGCAGTTGACCGATGGCCTCGTCGGAGGACCGCACGTCGAGCCTGGATTCCGGGGTGCGGAAGATGCTTCGGATGGCGCGGCGCTCGTCGGGGTCGGGCACGCCGTCGGGGCGCATGGGCACCCAGCGCCATAGGTGCAGCTGGGCGCTGCGCAGCTCCGGGGTGGAACGGCGGATGCGGGCCGCGGCTTCTTGTTGGAAGAAGTCGACGAAGTCCGCGCGGCGCAGCAATATCTGGCGGAAGATGGCGGCGACGGGTTCCTCGACGCGGGGGGTGAGCGCACGATAGGCCGCCGCCATGGCTCCTTCGTGGACGGCCATGCGGGCCATGTGACCGGCGGACATCGGTTCGCGGACGAGCAATGTCGAGAGGCTGGCGACGGTGGGGAGCAGGTAGTCGACGTAGAGGCTGTGGGCGGCGCCTACCAGCTGGAATCCCGGCATGGCCGGGCCGGGGCAGCCGTCCGCTTGGAGTACATCGGACAGAGCCTTGGCAATCCAGTAGCGCTCATATGCCCAGGTGGCGAGGAACGCGGTGATCCGGGCTTCACGCCCCGTCCACGACGAGAGCATGGCGCGCATGTCACCGATTGCCGAGGCTTCGACGCGCCACAGGTACTCGAGGTCTTGATGCAAGACGGGATCCAGGCGCAGCTCGCCGACGTCGACATTGATCTTCGGTCGAGCGCGCTTGGTGTATGCGGCGACGTCGAAATCCGTGGTTACAACGCGCATCGACGCGTCGAAGTACAAGCGTCCGCTTCTGTACCCCGGGGGATGGGTTACGGTGGGCTGCATCGTCTGACCACTCCTTGCGCGAAGTCTGGCTGACTAGCCGTAGTGGCAGCGTAGCACCCCGCGAGGTTGCATTCACGCAGCGCCCACACCTGACCCCAAGTTTTCCACAGAGTTTTCCACGTGTTGTGCACAACTCACACAGATGTAATTTGGCCGAGGATCCGTCGGGAGCAATGTTGCCCGAAACCAGACAAGGGATTGAATGCCCTAGTCAGACGGCGATCGCTGGCCAGAAACCCCGAAAAATCGCCCCGCTCCTCCTCGCGCGCGAGGTTCGTGGCCCAACTGGCTCCTTAGGATCGATCATGCGTCCGGACGACAGAATTTGGGGCCCTGCCCCCGCACCACCCAGCCGCCTGGCCCCGGCCGCGGCATCGCGCAGTGGAGCGTCGGTGAGCGCTGGGACGTCCTGCAACAGTTCACTGCCGACCAGCGGCGCCCCTGCTAACCACCACCCACACACGAGGGCCGCACACCGACGTGGATGTGCGGCCCTCAGCTGTGCCCAGGGGTACTAGCGATGGATCAGTCGTTGCGACGCTCACTCGTCGCGAGCAGACGGTGGTACAGCGGGTGGCTCGCCAGCAGCGAAGCCGCCGCCAGCAACAGACCGACGAGCAACACGGTGCCGATGAGGAGCATGCCGGAGTCGTTGTTCACGCCCATCTTCGTCGCGAAGTTGTACATCGGCAACGCCATCGCCATGCCGAGCCCAGCACCCAGCACCACACCGAGCGCCAGCGGCGCGAACGTCTCCAGCCACATCGTCTTGAGGCTGAACGCCGACGGGGCGCCCATCCGCTGCAGCGCCTGCGACTGCTCGGCGCGCTCGATCGTCGCGGAGGCCTGCGTGATGAGCATCGATGTGGCAGTCAGCACAAACCCCACGGCCAGCGTGATGATGACACCCTTGGTGAAGTCGAGCTGCGACTCCTCGACGAAGGTGCGGGTTGCGGAGCCTTTCTCTCCCTCGGGGTCAAGCTGGAATGGCATCAGAGCCATGAACCCACCGATGAACGACAGCAGCGCCACCCCAGAGACGCGACGCCACGTGGCGCCAGGGTCTGCGGCGATGCGGCGAGCCGCCCACTTCGATGACGGCCACGGCAGCTTCGCCCACAGCTTGGCTTCCACCTGCAGAATCCAAGGTGCCACGAGGTTGATGCCCAGCACGACGGCGAGGATGGCCGCTGCGAACATCATTGCCGGCCCCACCTGGCCGCTCGGGGTGAAAGTGCTCGTCACCGCGCCGCCGACGCCCAGCAGCACCACGAACACGATGGCTCGAATCCACGACAGCGCAGGTTTATTGGCCCGACGGGACACCCCCAGCGGGGAGATCCGCACCTGTCGCAGTCCTCGCCAAGCGGCGAACAGGCCTACGAGCAGGAGGGCGAGGAGCACCGTCGCGAACAGCCAAGCCGGCAGCAGCATCTCGTCGAAGGACAGCGGCACGGCCTGCATCGTCAGGTTGCCCCACAGCGGCAGGGTCGCGACGTAGATCACGGAGCCCAGCACGCCGCCGATGATGGCCTGGATGGTGGCGTCCAGCAGCGACATTTTCACCACCTCACCGCTGCTCAGCCCCATGAGGCGCAGCACGGCGAGACGACGCTCCCGGCCACGCGCGCCCAGCACGGCCGCGCCGGCGGCGAGGTTGACCGTCGCGGGAATCAGGAGGGCGCAGGCGATGCAGGCAAGCACGACGTAGAACCCGAGCACGGTACCGAAGGTTGCGTCCTCCGCCAGCACCTGGGCGTGGAGCCCCGTCGGGTGCTTCGAGCGGTTCCAAAACGCCCACGTGCCACCCGCGACGGTGAGCGCCAGCGCCGCGGCGATGGTGTAGGCCAGGATGCCGGCAAGGTAGAGCAGGCCCTCGCCTTCGCGCGTGCGGAATCGAGCCGCGGTGAGCTGGATGGTGAGCGACGCCAACCCCGTGGCTGGCTTGTGCGCGCTCCGAGCGGCGGTGGGTTGAGCGGTAGCGACAGACATCACACGGTCTCCTTTCGGGCGTTGAGCGGGCTGTCGGCGTGAACCAAGCCGTCGCGGATCTCAACGAGCCTGGAGCACCAGCGAGCGACGCCGAGATCGTGCGTGACAAGCACCAACGCGGCCCCACTCATCGATACCGACGTGGTGAGCAGCTGCATCATCTCGTGCCCGGTGGCCTGGTCGAGGGCACCGGAGGGCTCGTCGGCGAACACCACGGCTGGTTTTCCGACGAGGGCGCGGGCAATCGCGACGCGCTGAGCCTGGCCGCCCGACATTTCTGCCGGTCGGCGGTTGCGCAGCTCGCCCAAGCCGAGCTGGTTGAGCACCTCGTCGGCGGCTTGCAGGGCCTTGCCGGCGCGGGTGCCGGTGAGCATGAGCGGCAGCGCGACGTTCTCGCGGGCCGGCAGCTCGGGGATGAGCTGGCCGTCTTGGAAGACGAAGCCGAAGTCGTGCAGGCGGATGTGGGAACGTTCCTTGTCAGGCAGCGCTGACAGCGGCTTCCCCGCGAACTGCACCTCGCCCGCGTCGGGGGCGAGCACGCCGGAGAGGCAGTGCAGCAGGGTGGATTTTCCGGAACCCGACGGGCCCATGATGGCGACGGTTTCTCCCGCGCCGATGGTGAGGCTGATGCCGGCGAGCGCCTGCACCTGGCCAAAACGCTTGACGATGTCGGTGGTTGTGAGCAGTGGTTGATTCATGTTCACCAGTTCATCGTGCCAAAGCCCCACGCACCATGGCCTGGGATTCCGTCTTTGAGGTAGTGCTGGCACTACCCCCATCCCCCGAAGCAGCGGATAGATTGGGGGCGTGGTTTGGCCATTTCGGGCGCGAGGGACGCGTCGCGCCCAGTCGCACGAGGAACGCGCCGCGCGCACCATCCGGGAGCTCACGGAGTCGCGGCGGGTTATCGTCGACGCCTATGAGGTGGAGCGTCGGCGGATCGAGCGCGACCTCCATGACGGCGCCCAGCAGTACCTTGTCGCTGCCAAGATGCAGCTGGGCGAGGCGCAGCTCTCCCCCACCCTCGCCGATGACCCTGCCCTCGCCGCACTGCTCCGCGACGCGCAGCACACGCTGCAGCAGGGCCTCGACTCGCTGCGCGCTACGGTGCGCGGTATCCACCCGCAGGCGCTCGTCGAGCTCGGGTTAGAGGCGGCGCTCACCGACGTCGCGAATGCCACCAACGACGACGTGCGCATCATCTGCCCCAATCCCCTGCCGGAGCTGTCCGAAGGCGTGCTCGCCGCCGCGTACTTCTTCGCCGTCGAAGCCATCACCAACGCGCGGAAATACGCACCCGACAAGCCCATGAACGTACTCCTCACGGCAGGATCGACGCTGCGAATCTCCGTCGTCGACCAAGGCCCAGGCGGCGCCACATTCGTCGACGGGCACGGCTTGGCCGGCATGCGCGAGCGCCTCGCCGCGTTCGGCGGCTCGCTCACCCTCTCGAGCCCCGACGGCGGCCCCACCCAGGTGGCCGCCTCCATCCCCTTGCTCCTCCAGCGCGGCGAGGGCGGACTCGTCGCCCACGTCGCCGCCCACCCCGAAAAGGACCTCCCATGACGAAACTCGTGCTCGCCGACGATTCCGCCCTGCTGCGCGAAGGACTCGCTGGCCTCCTGGAACGCCAGGGGTTCGAGATTGTCGCGCACGAGTCCGACGCCGAGGGCCTCGTCGCACGCGTCGACGCGCTCGCCGAAGCCGATCAGTTGCCCGACGGCATCATCACCGACGTGCGCATGCCGCCCACGATGACCAACGACGGGCTCACCGCAGCTCTGGAACTGAAGCAGCGTCACCCTGGGCTCTCGGTGATGGTGCTGAGCCAGTACGTGTCGCCCGCCTATGCCCAGCAGCTGTTCGCCCTCGACGGGCCAGCCGACGGGGGCGGCACGGGGTACCTGCTGAAGGACCGCATCTCCGAGGTGGCGGATTTCCTGGGGCAGCTGAAGGTGGTGCTCGCAGGCGGTGTCGCCATCGACCCCGAGGTGGCTAGAGCGATGATGCGCGCGACGAAGTCCGGGCTCGGTACGCTCACGTCGCGTGAGCTCGAGGTGCTGGAGCTCATGGCGCGCGGGCTTGCGAACAGTGAGATCGCGGAACGGCTCGTCATCTCCGGTGCCGCCGTCGCCAAGCACGTGTCGTCGATTTTCCTGAAACTCGGCCTCAGCCCGTCGGAGGAAAACCGCCGCGTGCGAGCCATCCTCGCCTACCTCGGCGATCGCGCGCAGCCCTGACGCCGGGGTGCCAGCTGAGAAACTGCAAAACTCGCCACCAGCGCGACCCCTCCCCGCTCAATCACGCGTGAGGCCTTCAACTGTTGGCGAGTTTTGCAGTTTCGTGCCGGCTAACCGAAGCGGTCACTGCCCGCACCGGGCGAAGAACTCCGCCATGGCACGCAGCGACTGCTCCGCCTGGTCGAGCATCCGGGTGTACTGCAGGAACGTGTGAATCACCCCGTCGACCACCACCAGCTCATGCCTCTCACCGGGCAGGAGCTGGGCGAGGGCACGGGAGTCGTCGAGGAGGGGGTCAAGCGACGTCGCGAGGATGTGACAAGGGGGAATGCCCGTCAGGTTGGCGGCGAGCACGTCGTAGTAGGGGCTGCGGAGATCGTCGGCGTCGATGTAGTGCGCCTGCCAGGAGGCCATCGCGTCGGGGGTCATGCCGTCCCACCAGCCGCCGAGCGTGCGCCGCGACACCGAGTCGCGCAGCCCGTAGCCCCCGTAGGCCAGCAGCAGGCAGCGGATTCCCGACGCGTCCCCCACCTCGTCGCGCAGCCATAGCCAGGTGGCGACGGCGAGCGTCGCCCCCGCGGAGTCGCCGGCGAGGGTGATGTCTGCCCCGTCGACGCCCCACTCGTCGGGGTGGGCACGGATGTGCTGCACCACGGCCACGCATTCCTCCAACGGCTGCGGGAAGCGCGCCTCGGGCGCGAGCGTGTAGTCGACGGACACCACCGTCGCCCGGGCAAGGTGGGCGAGGGTGCGGGTGAGGCGCTCGTGCGTCTCGGGAGACCCGACGATGTACCCACCCCCGTGGATCCACACGATGACCGGCGCTCCGGGGTCACCGCCGCGGGCCACCGTCGCGCGCACAGCACCCCACCGCGTCGGCACTCGGCGCTCTCCGACCGGCAGCGCCGGCCCGCCCTCGTTCCACCACTGAGCCTCCGCCTCGTACCGCGCGCGCACCGCAGCCATGGAGGTATCCGACGAGCGCACCTCCAGCTCGGCGATCTTCCGCAGCACGGCATCCTGCTGGGCGCTCCACCGCGACGGGACGTCGCTCACGGCGTGTGGAGCTCCTCGTCGGGGGCGACGATGGACATCTTCCTCGCGGCGTAGTCGACGTGGACGTCGACCCGCTGATCGGCGGTGGAGATGGAGTAGTCGAGCACGCCGTCGGCCTTGTAGGTAACGGCGAGCTGCCCAGTCGAAAGCCAGGCGTGCCGACGGCGGAAGCCGATGAGCAGCTGGTACCAGCGGTGCAGCTGGGCCCCCAGCGTCGAGAGCTCCGACGGTGACTCGGGCAGCGGCTGGCGGATGTCGGTGTCGCCGCCCTCGGCCTCACGCTTGATGCCGGTGAAGCCTTGCTCGTCGCCGTAGTAGATGGATGGCAGCCCGGGCACGGTGAGCAGCACGCCCGCTGCCAGCGCCGCGCCGTCGGCCCCGACGGAGGATGCGACGCGGGTGACGTCGTGGTTGCCGACGAACGTCTGCGGCAGGAAGTGGCGGCAGAACTCGACGTGGCGCTCCAGCGCGTGAGCGAGTTCCCACGGGTTGCTGTCGTTGATAGAGCTCCAGATGGCCTTCCACAGCTCGTACTGGGTGACGGTGTCGACGCCGGATGCCTCCACAAATTTCGGGTAGTCGCCGTGGATGACCTCGCCCAGGAAGACCGCGTCGGGGAACTCCTCGCGCACGCGCCCAATCACGCTCGACCAGAACTGCGGCGACACCGAGTAGGCGACGTCGAGCCGCCAGCCGGTAATACCCTTGCGCAGCCAGTGCAGCATCACATCGCCGACGAACTGCTGCACGTCGGCGTTGGTGTGCTGCAGTTCGACGAGATCGAAGTTGCCTTCCCAGCCGAGCGGGTGCCCGTCCACCCATCGCACCATGTCGGGGCGCTCGGTGATGAACTTGTGGCTGTAGGCCACGTGGTTGAACACACCATCAAGGATGAGCTGGACGCCCCGTTCCTTGCACGCCGCGACGAGCCGGTCGAAGTCGGCTTCCGTGCCCAGGCGGGCGTCGATACGAAAGTGGTCGAGAGTGTCGTAGCCGTGGCTGACGGAGTCGAAGATGGGCCCGAGCAGCAGGCCGTTACAGCCCAGCTCCAGGGCGTAGTCGAGCCAGGGCTCAAACTTCGCGTGCTCACGCGCCGGCACGTCGGGTGCGGCGTGCGTGGGCGCGCCCAGTGCGCCGAGCGGATACACGTGCCACCAGATGGCATGGCTGAGGTCGGTCATCACGTTCCCTTCAGAATTGCCAACCATCCTAGCGATGAGGGTGTTACTCGTCTTGGATGGGCCAGCCGTGCTCCGCGAGCGCATGCTGAGCGAGCTCGTCGCCCCGAGATGCGTCGTGATCCATCAGCTCCTCATGCAACGACGCCAGCGCCCACAGCATGTCTGCCGGGATGACCCCCGGATCGTTCGCCGCCTCCGCCAGCGCGATGCGATACGCCTCCCCGACGCACCCCGTCGCCGTGAGCGGATAGGTGAGGTGGGCGTCGTCGGGTGTGGCATACGGTTCATCAGGGCAAGGCAGCAGCATGGCGTAGCTATTGAGCTCTGTGATGGACAAGTGGTGACGCACGACGGGGTGGAGGTGCTCGTCGGCCGAAGCTAACAGCGAGGCGCGGCGGAGCATGAGGAACATGTCGATGAATTGCTGCACGGTGGTCCTTTCGAAGTGGTGTACCAGGGTTATAGGCAACTCGCACCCCTCCACGCCCGTTTTCCACAGGACAAATTTCTGCCTTCCCGCACCATGCAGCGCATCAGTGGAACGATAGGCGCATGGATTTCCTGCGTGACTTGTGGTTTGAAGTGGGTATCACGCCAGCGCAGGCGCTCGGCGTCATCATTTCTGCGACGGTGATGTACCTCACGTTCACCGCTGTGCTGCGGGTGTGGGGGCAGCGGCTGTACGCCAACCGCACCGGCACCGGGCTCGCGGTGGTGCTCGTGCTGGGTGCGGTGGTGGGTCGTTCGATGCTCGGCCCCAACGTGACGGTGCTCGGCGGGCTGATCGCGCTCGCCATGCTCGTGCTCCTTGAGTCGTTCTTCGGGGCCGGCCGCCGCGCCGGGCTGTTCGGATACCGTCGCGCCATCGTGATCTACGCCAACCAGGAGCTCGACGAGCGCGCCATCCGTCGCTACCACGTCAACCAGCGCACGCTGTGGGCGCGCCTGCGCCAATCCGGCATCACCAACCTGGGGCACGTGCGCGCGCTCATTTTGGAAACCGACGGCTCCATCACCGTCCTGCGCCACGGCGTCGAGCTCGACTCGCGCCTGCTCACCAACGTGCGCGGCGCCGAGAAGCTCCTGCGCTAGGTGCACCGTCGGCACACAATCCCACACCGCTTGACACAAATAATCCTTTATATAAACTACTGCTTATGAGCAACGGGGTATTCCACGACACGGACGGCGTGATCACGCTGTTTCGTGCCTTGGCCCACCCCGCTCGAGCCACCATCGTTCATCGACTCACCCAAGGCCCCACCGACGTCACAGAGCTCACCGAGCTGCTGGACGTTTCTCAGCCGCTCGCTTCCCACCACCTCCGCACCCTCCGGGATGCCCACCTGGTGGAAGGGACGAAGGATGGCCGACGGACGGTGTACCGGCTCATCGACGAGCACGTGGCTCACATCTTCCTCGACGCCCACAACCACATGAAGGAGCACAACAATGACTGCGACCACTGAGCACCGCACCCACGACGAGCACACCCACCGCCACGCCGCCGACTGCGGCCACCCCACCCGCGAGCACGACGGCCACGTCGACTACATTCACGACGGCCACGCGCACCGCGAGCACGATGGGCACTACGACGAATGCAACACCTGCGGCTGCACGAACTGCACCTGCACCACCTGCGCCGGCTGCAAGTGCGACGAGTGCACCTGCAGCAACTGCACCCACCAGGCCTGAGCCTGCCCGCCCGCGCGACGCTCTCCTTGCCATGCACAAGGAGGGTGCCGCGCGGCGTTGTTCGTCTGGCAAAGTAGCGGCCATGACTGACCTCGTCCTCATCGCAGCACCTCAAGAGGCCGCGCACCTGCCGAGCAGCGTCCACGTCGAGCTCATCGGCATCGGCATGGTCCCCGCAGCGGTTGCGACGACCCGCGCCATCCTCGAGCATCGACCGTCGCGGGTGGTGAACCTGGGGTCGGTGGGCGCCCTCGACCCGTCGATCTCTGGCATCTGTCGCCCGTCAGCCGTGATTAATCGCGACATCAACACCGACGAGCTGCGCGCCGCCGGGCTGCACATCGACGACCGCATCGAGCTGGGCGGCGACGGTCCCGTGCTCGGCTCCGGCGACTCGTTCGTCGCAGGCGGCCCGGCTCGCGACGAGCTGCTGCGTCGATGCCAGATCGTGGACATGGAGGGGTTCGCCGTCGCCCACGCCTGCCGCGCGTTGGGCGTCGAGCTGCTCATGATCAAGCACGTCTCCGATGCCGCCGACGAGGCTGCCGTGGCCTGGAAAGACGTCGTCGACCGCTCCGCCCGGGCACTCGCGGACGCGTACGCCGAGCTGTCGTCGTAGCACAGCCATCCCGCTCGCGGTTCAGGCTCTGCCTCACACGCGAGTACACTGCACCGGCGGGTGATGCGATTGATGAGCAAGGTACAAGAGTTCTTCACGATGGCGCCGTCGCGCCGCGACCACATTCCAGCGTTCCGTATCGCCGTCGGTGTGGCGCTCCCCCTACTCACCTTGCTCCTCCTAGGCCGCCTTGACTTAGCGATTTACGCCACGTTCGGCTCCTTCACCGGCATCTACGCCCGCCACGAATCGCGTCGATCCCGGTTCCTACGCCAGTCGTTCGCGGGCGCCATGATCACCGTCTGTATCGGTATCGGCGCCACGATGGGCTCACTCCAGGTGAACTCGTGGACGATCATGCTCGTGAGCTCCGTCGTCTCAGCCGTGACGGCCATGATCGCTGCCCGGTTCAACCTTCGCCCTGCCGGATCCGTCTTTTTCATCTTCGCGACGGCCGCCGTCGGCGGTGTGCACGACGGCGCCCCGCCGCTGCTGGCGATGCTCGTGGCGTTCCTCTCCGCCGGCGTCTCCGTCGTCTTCGGGGCCTTCGCGCACCTCATCGGTGAGGGGTCGCTCCCCGACTCGGCACCCATGGTGACAAGGCATTACACGCCGAGCCACCTCGTCGGGCACGGCGTGCGATTCTTCGTCGCGCCGTTCCTGGCGGGCACCATCGGCATCCTTTCCATCGACGCGTTGCCCGTGCTGTCGCATCCCTACTGGGCGATGGTGGCGTCGGTGGCGCCGCTCATTTCTCCGTACCGGCGCATCCGATTCATGCGCGCAGTGCACCGCATCGTCGGCACGCTGGGCGGCATCCTCATCGCGGCATTTCTGCTCTCGTTTCCGACTGAGCCATGGCAGCTCATCGTGTGGATCATCGTGCTGCAGTTCCTGGGCGAGATGTACGTCACCCGCAACTACAGCATGGGCATGCTATTCATCACACCCATGGCGTTGATGATGACCCATCTCGCGTCGTCATACCCCGTCGGGGAGATGCTCATCGCTCGAGCGGTGGAGACGGCGATCGGCGCAATCGTTGCACTGGGCGTGGTGGCGTGGGGATACCCGTCTGAGTACCAGCCCCGCATCGTGCGGCAGGTGCGCAACCTCACTCGCGAGGATCGTCTCCTGCTGCAACTGCCGGGACTCACCAGAAAGTGACCGTTATCCTCCACACGCGGCATTTTTGCCCCATTTGAGGGGGAAATTTTGCGGACGTGGAGGATAACGGTCACTTTTCGCTGGTGCTCACACCCGCTCGATGACGAGCTCGCGCGTTTCCCACGCCGGCAGCACCGGCTGGATCTCACCCCAGGCGGGCTTCCAGCTGCCCGACGTGCGCAGCACCACCCGCACGGTGGTAGCGTCCGAGGTCATCTCCCAATCGACAAGGCAATACTCACCCTCGCGCCAGGCGTGGGTGTGGCTGTCGTCGGCGTACACCTGCCCGCGCGTCGTGGCCGAGCCCGGCGCCGGGAACAGCAGTAGCTCGCGCGAGGTATCCGCCGTCGTCGACACATATCCCATGCGTTCCCCGACGGGCACCGCCCCGCCGGCGCGCACCAGCACGGGCAGGCGGTCGAGCGGGGCGTCGAGTTCCACCCACTGCCCGGGCTCGAAGAACTCGCCGGGGCGGTCGAACTCGTACCAGCCGAGCCCACCGTCGGGGAGGTATACGCGGTGCCGCGTCTCGCCCTCGTCGACGACGCTCGCCACCAGCAACTCGTCGCCCAGCAGGAAGTCGGTGTGCTCGCCCCACGCCTCGTCGTCACCGGGGAAACCCCAAGCCAGCGGCTTGATGATCGGTTCGTTGGCGACGTGCGCCCGCCACGAGAGATGCTCGAAGTAGGGCAGGAGCCGGTAGCGCAGCTGCATCGCCTGGCGGATGGCAGGGAGTTGCTCGGGGTACATCCACGGCTCGTTGACGGTGCCGTCGTCGTGCCAAGAGTGGATGGTGAACCGCGGGTGGAGTGCCCCGTTTTGCACCCACCGAGTGAAGAGCTCCGGCGACGGCTTGTTGCCGGCGAATCCGCCGACGTCGTGGCCGACGCGCAGCATTCCGGAGACGGACATCCCGAGCCCCATGAGCGTGTTGTAGCGCAGGGTTCGCCACGACGAGTAGTTGTCGCCCGACCACGTCTCCGCGTACCGCTGCACGCCCGGCAGCCCCGATCGGGTGATGAGGTATTGGCGCTCGTCAGGGGAGAATTCCTGCTGCTCCGCAGCGGAGGATTGCACCATCAGCAAGGTGTGCACGGGGCGGATCGCACGCATCGGTATCGCCTGCCCGAACCCGAAGCAGGTGGCGCGCTCGTCCCATACCTCGAATTCGTTGTTGTCGTTCCAGGTGGATTCAATCCCCATTTCCAGCAGCTGTTCGCGCACACCCCGTCGCCACCAGTCGATCGTCGCGGGGTTGGTGAAATCGAGGTTGGAGCCGTAGTCGTCCCAGAACATCTGCATGTCGGGGCCGTCGGGGCCCTGCACCACGAGGTCGCGCACCTCGGCGTAGCGCGGGTGGTCGCGCAGCAGCGCGGGCTTGATGTTCGCGGCCAAGTGCGCGCCGCCGGCGCGGAACGCGTCGGAGAATGCCTTGGGGTCGGGGAACTTGTCGCGGTTCCAGTTGAAGACGTAGCGCTTGCCGTCGATGGTGGTGTATCCGCTGGAGAGTTGGAAGAGGTCGACGGGGATGTCGTGCTCGCGGCACTCGTCGAGGAAGCCGAGCACCTGCTCGGCGGCGTTGGGGGCATCCGTGTAGTGCATCGTCGAGCCGGAGTATCCGAGGCTCCAGGTGGGCGGGTACGACGTGCCGCCGATGAGGTCGGTGAATGCCGCGGTGAGCGCCTGCGGCGTGCCTTCGGCGAGCACCCAGTAGTCGATGTCGCCCATCTCAGCGCTCCACGAGCGGTACGGCAGGTGATAGTTGTCTTTCTCCTGACCGACGTTCATCGTCGTCGTCGCGGTGTTGTCCCAAAACACTCCGACGAACGGCCCGGCGGCCGTGCGCACAATGAGGAAGGGCCAGTGCTTGTACAGCGGGTCGGTCTCGAGCGCGTCGTAACCGAGCGCGTCCAGGCACCGGAACTCGTACTTCTGTCCGGTGCGCTCGAAGCTGCCGGCCTTCTCCCCAAGCCCGAAACAGCGGTCGCCCGCGCGATGCTGCTGGTAGTGCGATACCCGCCCCGACACAGATCCGACGGTGTAGGCACCCGTGTCGCGATCCGCCAGCACGGTGACCCACGCGTCGGCCATGCGCTGCTGCCACTCGATGCGCAGCGGCTCGCCGCGCACCACCGCGCGCAGGTCGCCCGCGTCGACGATCCACTCACCGTCGCGCTCCTCGAGCGCCACCGGCACGGTGTCGCGCCCGCCGGGGTTCGAGCGCGGATACCCCTCGAACGGCGCGTCAGGGCGGGTGCCGTCGGGGCGTGTGGCCGGGCCAATCGACCAGGTACGAGGCACCGTCGGCTCCCCATCGGTCACCCACGCCCGCATCAGCCTCGACCCGTACGCCTCTACGCGCAGCGTGAACCCGCCCTCGACGGTGAACTCGGCGTGACCATCCACAACCGACGCGCCCGTGATCTCGTTCAGGTCCTCCACGATGTCCTCACTTAATACCGGTATTGGCGATACCCGCGACGATGTACTTCTGCAGGAAAAGGAACACGATAATCACCGGCACCATCGACACCACCGACATAGCAAGCAGGTAGTTAAACGGCACTGTCAGCTGGCTGTTGAACTGCGCCAGCGCGACGGGCAGCGTGTACAGGTTGCTGTCTTGGGCGATGATCTTCGGCCAGAGGAAGTCGTTCCAGCGCCACATGATGGAGAAGATGGTGACGACGGCGATCGGCGGCCCACACAGCGGCACCACAACCCTCAGGAACGTGTTGAATTCGCCCGAGCCGTCAACCCGTGCAGCCTCGATGAGCTCGTCGGGAATGCTGAGCATGTATTGGCGAATGAGGAACACACCCGTCGGCGTGGCAGCAGGCGGGATGATCATGCCCCATAGGCTGTTGACCAGCCCAAGGCTCGCAGCCATCTGATACACGGGGATGAAGATCACCTGGAGCGGCACCATGATCGTGGCGAGCACCACGAGGAACAGCAGGTTGCGGCCACGGAAGTTGTACTTCGCAAGGCCATATGCGCACATGACGTTGATGATCACGGTCAAGACGGTGGCGGTCAGCGTCACGAAGACAGAGTTGGCGATGTAGGTACCGAAGTCGAACTGCGCGAGCGCGTTGGTGTAGTTGTCGAAGTTCCAACTCGACGGAAACAGTTTCGGTGGGCGCGCAGCCAGCTCCGATGGCGTCTTGAAGCTGGAGATGAACGTCCAAGCCAGCGGAATGAGGACGACGAGCGACATCAAGGTGAGCAGCACCGTGCGCAGAATTTTCCACGCCGGGCTGTGCTGGATTTTGCGGCCGCTAGGTTCGGGAATAGACGTCCAGGTAGATGGGGCTTTGGTCTCAGCGGAAGCAGACATATCAGGCGGCGTCCTTCCTGCGTCCATTGAGGTAGTTCACGACGGTCACCAAGAAGACCGCGACGAACAACACCACAGCGCCGGCGGATGCCATGCCGTAGCTCGCTGGAGTGCTGAATGCTTTATCGAAGATGTATTGGACCATGAGCGTCGTCGACCCGACGGGGCCACCACCGGTGAGTGTCCAGATGAAGTCGAATGACTGGAAGCCCGAGATGGTGGACAAGATGAGCACGACGAACGTCGTCGGCCTGAGCAGCGGCCAGGTGATCTGGAAGAACGTCTGAAGGCCAGTTGCTCCGTCCACCCTCGCGGCCTCGTAGACGTTGCCGTCGATTCCCTGCAGCCCCGACAGCATGATGAGTGTGTAAAAGCCGGTGTGGAACCACAGTCCGACGAAGATGATCACGCCCATCGCGAGTCTGCCATTGACGAGCCACCCGACCGCAGGGATGTCGAAGGCCCCGAGCGCAACGTTGACCAAGCCGTTGCTTCCGTCGAAGATCCAGCCCCAGAGCAGGCCGATCACCACGGCAGACAGCAGGCTCGGCAAGAACGCGACAGCCCGGAAGAAGCCTCTGCCTTTGAACGAATCGTTGAGCATGATCGCGCCGATCGTGGCGAGCACGATCGTGAGCGCGACGAATGCCACGGTGTAGATGAGTGTGTTGAGCGCCACTTGGGCGAACTCTTCGTTGCTGACGATCCGCTCGAAGTTCTTTGTCCCGACCCACGTGAACTTGCGCCCGTTCTTGGAGTCGTAGAGCGCCATGTTGAACAGGTTGAACGTGGGGATGATCGTGAAGAGGCCGAACACGACCATGTTCGGGAGGATAAAGAGGTACGGGGCGACGGCCTTCGACGTCAGCTTGTGCCGACGTCGAGGACGCCGCCCCGGCGCCTCCGCATTGCTGCTAGGAGACATTCTCGATGCTCTCGTCGGTGCCCTTGATGATGGCCTTCGCCGTGTCCTCAGGGCTGGCCTGACCGTCGATCATCTTGGCCATCTCGTCGATGATCACCTTCGTCGTGTTCGGGAAGGCGGGCGAGAAGGCCGAGGAAAACGCGTCCTCGGGGGTTTCGGTGACGCCCTTCTGGAACACCTCCATGTCTTCCTGACGCTGAGCGTAGGTCACGTCGCCTTCGAGGAGATCCTGACGGGTAGGCATGAAGTTCGCCTTCTCAGCCATGTACTTCTGCTGGTCGGCTTCGCTCATGAACGCGATGAATTCCGCAGCCAGGTTGGGGTTCTTGGCCCCTTTGAAGGAGACGAGGAACTTACCACCAGGGAAGCCGCCGCAACGCTCTTCACAGGGGTTCGGCACGACGGCCCAATCGAATTCTGCATCCGACGAGAACGCCGCAACCTGCCAGTTACCCGACAAGTACACGGGCACCTGCCCAGCGAGGAAGATCTCGTTTGCAGCCTTGTACTTGGAGCCGGCCTGCAGGAACAGGTCCTTCGGCATCGTGCCGTCCTGATGCCATTCGTTCAGCTTGGTGAGAGCCTTGGTGAGCTTGGTCTCGTCCCACCCGTTCTTGCCGTCCTTATCAATCGCCGAGGTGCCGAACTGTGAGAACACCGTCGAGAAACGGTTACCGGAGACGTCGACTGCGACGGCATTCTCTGTGCCGGCAGCCTGCTGCACCTTCTTGGCCGCCTCCATCATCTCGTCCCAGGACTTCCATGGCTTGTCTGCGGTGGGAACTTCGACGCCGGCCTTCTTGAACAGGTCGACGTTCACGATGGGCCCGTTGAGCGTCAGGTCGTTCGGAGCTGCGATGCGCGCGTCGCCGTTCATCGCAGCCAGGTCCATGCCGGGGTTGAAGGTGCCGTCGAAGGCTTCCTTCTGGTACTGGTTCAGATCCAACAGATCGTCGGTGAAGGATGCCAGCTTGTCGATTCGGGCGACATCGGGGGCGTTGTCGCCCGCGATGCGCTGCTGAAGGGTCTGCTCCAAATCCGAGAATGGGACGATCTGGAGGTCGACCTTGGCTCCGGACTTCTCTTCAAACTTCTTGATGAGATCCCGGGTGGCCTGCTCGTCAGGACCATCGGTGAAGTAGACGTAGGAGAGGTTCTTGTCCTTGTCTTCTGTCGCCGCCTCTTGATCGTCGGACTGGCCCGGTGCGCAACCGGCGAGCAGAGCGAGGCTTGCTGCAGCCGCAGCGATGCCTTTCAAAATACCTTTGGTGTGGAGAGCCACGTTGCTACCTTTCGTCATTGAAATCGCACGGGACATGCGACCTTCGTGCTCCGCCGCATTGGGAGCGCATTGTTCGGTTAACTCGGACGTTATCACTTGCACTCGGGGAACCTGCAGTCTTCAAACAGGCATCATGGTCTCAGTGCAACAAATGGCAACCTTTTGTTGTCAAGCGGTGACATCACCACGTTGGCTCTCGACAGAGACGGAAGACGACACGCGAAACACCATCCACACACCACTCACCACTACGGGGTTCTGGCCCACCGCCTGCCCCTCAGTCAAGCAACCGTGCGTCGTGGACGATGATCGCCACTTGGGTGCGATTCGTGCAATTGAGCTTCGCGAGTACACGCGTGATCGCCGCTTTCACGGTCGCCATCGACTGGTACAGCTTGGCCGCGATCTCGGCATTCGACAGGCCACGGCCCACCTCAACGGCCACTTCGAGCTCCCGCTTCGACAAGGCTTCGAGCGCAGTGCGGGCGTCGCGCTCACGCTGGTCGCCGGGATTCGACGTCGCCGCGGTAATCACTGCTCCCAGCACCTGCGGTGACAGCGCCCGCTCCCCTGCCGCAACATGCTGCAGCAGCTCTACTATCTGTGGCGGCGGGGTGTCTTTCAACAGGAACCCGTGGGCACCAGCGCGCAGCGCTTCCAGTACGAGGTCGTCGGAGTTGAACGTGGTGAGCATGACCACCTTGGGCGGGCTCGGCAGCGCCAGCACCCGCCTGGTGGCTTCGATCCCGTCGAGGCCGGGCATGCGGATGTCCATGAGCACGATGTCGGGCTGTTGCTCCTCCACCAGCGCCACGGCGCCGTTGCCGTCGGAGGCTTCTCCGACGATCTCGAACGGCGACGAGCTGCCCCCGAGCATCATGCGTAGCCCAGCCCGCACCAGGGCGTCGTCGTCCACCACCGCCAGTTTCGTTCTCACCATGGCATCCACACCTCCACGACGAATTGTCCCGCACCGTCTACACCAGCGTGGAAACGGCCGCCGACGGTACCGACGCGCTCGTCGAGACCAATGAGGCCGACGCGTGCCCCGTCGGCTCGAGGCGCGGCCAGGCTGAGCGGATTCACGACGCGGATGGCGACCCCCGCATCCGGGCTTCCGGCCAGATCGAGCGTGACCGGCGTGCCGGGCGCGTGCTTCGCTGCGTTCGTGAGGGCCTCCTGCACAATCCGATATCCCTGTCGGCTGACCGTCGTGGGAGGTTCTCCCTCCAAGCTATTCGTGTAGGTGACGCGGCGTCCTGCGGCGCGCTGTGCGTCGATAAGCTCCCCGACGACGGCGAGCGACGGCTGGGGCGGGAGCACGTCGTCGCCCTCTTTCTGGCGTAGCTGGCCGAGGATCACCCGCAGTTCGCTGAGCGCCTGGTGGGAGCTCTCTTGGATGGTGTGCGCCGCTTGTTTGATCTCGTCGGGCGAGAGATCGTCGCGGTAGGCGAGCGCGCCGGCGTGCATGGAGATGAGCGAGATCTTGTGGGCGACGACGTCGTGCATCTCGCGCGCGATGCGGTTGCGTTCTTCGGCCCGCGACTCACGTTCTACCAGCAGCGCTTCGCGTTCGGCCATGTCGAGCCGTGCTTGCAAGGCGGCCGCTTCGGCGCGACGGGAGCCGAGATAGGAGCCGATGGCTGCGAGCGCGACGGTGAAGAGCGTCGAGAGTGTGACGGCAAACAGGCCTCGCAACACCACCTCGCTCACGCCTGACGCTAGGGGCGCTGCGTCGACGCTGATGGCATTGGTCGTGACGGCTGCTCTCGCCATCACCACGATCTGCAACACACCGACGAGCACCGTCGCCCACCAGCGGCGACGGGTACACAAGCTGAGGTAGGCCCACGCTGCGAACGGGAGCACTGGGGGGACGACAAGGCACGCGAGCACGAGCCCGACGGCGACCACCACAGGACGAGCAAACCGAAAGCGGATCACGTACAGCGCCGCACCCAGAGCGGCCAAGTGCACGGCGACGGCCTGCGGCGTGCTCCCGTCCGTCGGAACGGTGAAGAACAACAAGGCGCACAGCGATGCGATTGTGTAGCGCCAGACCTTGCCCCATCTACCCGGCCTGTACTCATCCATATCCTCAGCCTACGGGTGAGAGTCCTCCCAGCGGCAGCATCTTTGGGCTACCGACGAGGCATCGTTCGGACCGAGAAGTGCAGCCCTTCGCCCCTGGCTGTAGCCCAGCTGGCTGCGGTGTGCTGGATTCATGATCGAGTTCAAGCACCTCACGAAACGCTACGGCGACGTCACCGCCGTCGACGACATCTCTTTCGCCGTGCAACCCGGCACGGTCTGCGGTTTCCTCGGCCCCAACGGCGCCGGCAAGTCGACCTCGATGCGTTGCCTCGTCGGTCTCGCTACCCCCACGAGGGGTCAGGCGCTGGTCCTCGGGCAGCCCTACCGGGAGCTGGTCAACCCTGCCGCGCAAGTAGGAATCATGCTCGACGCATCGGCGCTGCATCCCGGACGCAGCGGGCGCGAGGTGCTCGTCGAGGGGGCAATGCTCTTGGGGCTCCCCCATTCCAGGGTCGACGAGATCCTCGCGCTCGTCGGTCTGACGCCCAAGGAAGCTAAGCGGAAGGTGAAGACGTACTCGCTCGGTATGCGGCAACGCCTCGGGATCGGGCACGCGCTGCTCGGGGCTCCGTCGGTGCTGGTGCTCGACGAGCCAGCGAATGGCCTGGACCCTGCTGGTATCCGCTGGATGCGCAACCTGCTGCGAGACTTCGCGCGGCATGGCGGCACCGTGCTGTTGTCTTCCCATCTGCTCCATGAGGTGCAGCAGATTGCCGATCAGCTGGTGATGATCGGCCACGGCCGCGTTGTCCACGACGGCCCCATGGCCGAGCTGCTCGCCTCCAGCGAAGACCTTGAAGACATGTTTCTCACCCTGACCGCCGACACCTCTCGCGAAGGAGCACTCCGATGAGCATCGCAACAGCCACCTACACCGACGTTCCCCTCGTCGATGCGCGACCGAAGCCGGTCACACTCGGCCGCGTGGTGGCCGTCGAGTTTCGTAAGTTCTTTCACACCGAGTCATTGCGGATGCTCATGTGCGCATGCCTCGCGCTGATAGGGGCCATGGCGATTGGTCTCGGGCTCGGATACACGACGATGTTCCTCGACGTCGAGACCGGCCAGCCCGTCTATGTGCCTTGGCTGACTTCCGCCACCGCGATTCGGCTCCTGGTGCAGTTGGTGTTCCCGGCGCTCATCATTGTGCCGGTGGCCTCAGAGTGGACCACCCGGTCGGCGATGACGACGTTCACCCTCGTTCCCCAGCGAGGAATGGTGGTTGGGGCGAAGGCGATCGTCGCCACGGTGGTGACGGTCGTCGGCTATGGGCTCATCGCTGGTACGGCACTGCTCACCACCTGGGCGACTCGGCTCGCCAACAGCATCTCGCTCACCGGTATGTGGGCGGATTGGGGCGAAGTGGGTTGTGAGTTCACCGTCTGGTTCCTCACGATGGCAAGCGCGTTCGCCCTGGCTCTGGTAGTGCACATCAGCGCTCTCAGCATCGCGATTGTGATCGGGGCTCCCATGGTGCTCCAGATCATTTCCCAACTTGGTGAGAGCCTCATGAAGGCGACCGAGTGGCTGAATCTGCAAACCAGCGCCGCCCTCGCGTTCCAAAGCGACGATGCCGCCGGCGTCTGGAAACTCGTCGTCGCCACCGCCTTCTGGGTGGTACTCCCTCTAGTCTTTGGCATTCTCCGCACGTTGCGTCGTGAGGCGGCTTGAGCGTCTCGCGACGAGCGAAATCCGCACTGGCAGAGACCCAGTCGTCAATTTGTGAGTCTTTTAGTCGTCAGTTTGTGAATCGATCAGTCGTCAGTTTGTGAATATCCGGTAGCTCGCTTCCTTCGACGAGGGCTGACCAATCACCTTTCTTCGTCGCACCCGCGGCCAGCGTCGATACGAGTAGTGCTCGTCCCGAATGTAACTAAGCAGCACCGAGTGGGAGCACCCAAACATGGGTGGGGGCTCGTTCAGGCTTCCCCGAACGAGCCCCCACTCGGTGTGTTGTTCCGACTACGAGGTCATGAGTCCGTCGGCGTGATAATCATCGAACGATCCAAGCTACTTATCGTGGGAGCTCACCCGAAAGGTTCTCGTGATCGCTGGCCCTCTGAAGTTTCGCCGCGGTGACACCCAGTATCTGTCAGGAAGTGCCATGCACACGGCGGTGTCACTTTGAGGCAGTTTTTGTAATCGATATCAGTTTGATACCTGGATGACCCGCTCCGGTCCTTCAGCGCCGGATATCGCATCTGGCGAGACGTGCTACCACTTTGAACTTCTACGAAGCCATCCCGATATGACGATGAGCACGAACCCGACGAACGCAAGCTCAAAGAACCCAAAACCTCGAGACGGGAACCCCGGCGCCATGTGATGGAGATCGATGCCCAGGGCTTGGAGGATGCCGAAGTTGCGGAGGAACGGCAGCGCAAACAAGCCGACGCCCACCACAAGCAACACGATGCCAACAGTGCCTCGGACACTCATACGCTTCTGGGGCGCCTTGCTCCCGGGCTGGACGTCTGCGAAATCGGAGTACGAACGTCGCGATTCGTACCCGTACTGAGCAGACTCAGGTGCCGCCTCCGAACGCCCAGGTTCCGGCTGGTCGAAGTCGTAAGGCTGCTGTTCCATGTGTGTCTCCCCTCTGGTCGCATCAGTGTAAGTGTCGGCCGGTCCGGCTGGGGCGTGCAGTTTCACCGTCGGCTCATCGAAGCCCTACCCTGAACCCGACGACTGAACGCAAGGCGGTCCCCCATGGCCGGTGGACTGGCAGCGTTCCCTTCGAGAGCGCCTGGCACATCACAAGGAGGGTGGCATGAACACACCATTTGAACTAGCAGTTTGCGCAGAGATGCAGTTTCTCGATCTTCCACTCACTGAGCGGGTGAAACGCATCGGCGAGTTCGGCATCGCCGCCGAACTCTGGAACTGGCATGAGGAGCACGTCGACCTCGAGGCTATCGCTGCCACCGGAGTGCCGGTGCTCAACATGAACGCATACATCTCAGGCAACCTCACCGATGATGAAGAGATTGAGCGTTTCCTCGATACTGCGGAGCAGGGGGCGATCAAGTCCAAGATTCTGGGCAAGCCTCGACTCAACTTCCACGGCACTGGCCTCGGTGAGGGAGGCTTCCCGGTGAAGCCGGTACAAGTGGTAACGGGCGCCATGTGGGCGAAGGCTACGACAACGCTGCTGCGACTTGCTGACATCGCCGAGTGGCATGACGTCGTCTACCAAATGGAAAACCTCAATCTTCCCGTGGATCACGCGGGCACGCCGTTCTCCCATCCGGATGATGTGTTGGCACTGATTAAGGCTGTCGATTCACCACGGATCAGGATGAACCTCGACCTGTATCACGCACAAATTGGCGACGGGAACCTCATCGCAACCTGCGAGGCGGCCCTGCCATATCTCGGAGAGGTGCAGGTGGCGGATGTTCCTGGACGGTGTGAGCCTGGAACCGGTGAAATCAACTACCGCAACGTAGCGAAGCACCTCCATGCCATGGGGTACACCGGCACCGTGTGCATGGAGGCGTGGGCAAAACACGATTCCGCAACTGCCATCGAGACCTTCATCGAAACCTTCTCAAATCTCGACGACGAGGAGTAGTGCCCAGCGCGGGAAAGAGTAGGTAGTCCCGAAGCATGGATCTTCCTCGGGGACCCATAGACACGCCATTCGGATTGGCCACGCCAACATAGACAACGACAGCATCAACGCGGCGGTGGCCATCGCCACCTGTGTTTCAGAGCTGAGAGCCATGAAACAGGTGCATCAAACTACACACCAATTTCAAAGTAACTGAGAAAGTACAGCTCAGGCTAGACGGCACTTGAGACGCAACTCCAGGTAGTCGACGCTCATGTGGTGACGAAATGCTCTGGCTTACTCTGCGAGGGCTCTGAATGAGCAGATACCTCCGGAGGCGGGTGGCTCGTGGCGTCGAACTGCGAACCACCCGCCTCCGTTGAGCAGTCACTTCTCTCTGATCTCTACCTTTTCAAACTTGGCGGCGGACTTGTACGCGAAAAGAGCCATAGAGCCCGAGCTGTAGGTACTGTCGACAGCGCGAACCCGTTCGACACCATCGACAAATCCCTTGAGAGTGCCCCCTTCGCTCACGAGCTCCAAACGGTACTTTCTGCCCGGTACGACATTAAAGGGTTCAGCGTCCAAAACCTTGTACGGACGTTTGGACAGTTTCACCAGACCATCCGCATCATCAAGAATCAAGTCATATCCGCTGCTCCCAAAATCGCGAACGCGAGAGGAAAGACCGACCGCATTGCCAGATACCAGAGTCACGTCTGCGACGAGGCGGGACTCGGATGCTTCCGATGAGGGAATAAGTGCCCACGCATCTCCAGATGCTGTCACTGTGATCCGCTGGGAAGCGCCCGTCCACTTGCCTGCATTGGCCGACCATGAACCAACTTGTTGCTCCTGCACATCCTTGACTAGCAGCGGTGTAGGTAGTTTATGGATAGTGGGATTAGTGAATCGTGCTGTCGAGGAGTAGGCAAACAGCCCGGATTCTCCAGAAGCGTACGTTGTGTCAATAGTTCTCAGTATTTCGACACCATCAATGCGTCCGATGACTTCATCACCCTGCACCATGAGTTCCAAGAGGTACGGGCGTTCCAGGTTTACTGTCATTGCCTGGCTAGCTAGAACTTTGTAGGGTCGCTTAACGAGCTTTGCTTTGCTATCGACACGGTCAATAATAAATTCGTAGCCCGTGGTCCCAGCGCCGTTCGATCTCGCGAAGAGCCCCACAGCGTTGCCGGAGTCTAAGGACGCCTCGGCGCTTACCCGAACGTCCGCCCCAGAGCCCCCGGGAGCAGTCGCCCACGCATCGCCTGCTGTGTGCACGATCCCGCTCCGCTCATCAGCGGCATCCCAAGAACCGCCTGTGATGGCCCAGTCATTAACACTGGACATTGATGGAGACGCTTGAAGATTGCTGTCCGACATGTCGACTTCAATTGTTGACTCCTGCGTGTCGATTCTTGGCACAGTGACCCAAACCCAGCGGCTATCTCCGCGCGTTTCTTCGTCTGTATGAACAGACTGCCCATTGACTTTCGCTCCTTGAACTACGGAAGTCGAGGCAAAGGGGCCTAGCCGAACTTTGACATCATTCACAGATGTATCGGCACTGGCAGTCATTCGCGCTCTTAATGAAGAGAGCTCATATCTGTAGCTCATTTTTGCCCTCTTCATGGCCCCTTCACCGCGAACAGTGACCGGCCATTCGCGAATCTGAGCTGTCTTCCAACCGAGTGGGAGACGAGGTGCCACAGTGACCTGTGACCCCGCCTCGAGCTGATCATCAAGCCCAACGATGATTCTTGAGTTCTTGAGGAACAGGATGTACTCAACGAGATTGAGATCCTCAGAACCGACTCCATTGCCGTCACCAGGAGGGCAACCCAACTTCGGATCAGACCCGCGGTCATCGGCGTTTACCTCACGCACAATCAGATTTGGTGACCATTCAGCATAGTCGGCTTCATTGTCCCAACCAATCGAAGGATTCTTCCCATAAGGGAGAAAATTGAGGTCGTAAGAGTTAAACGTTACATGATTAATGTTACGCGTCGCATCTCCAATACGGTCACCTTGCAGCATGGAGTTCAACGGCCATCCACCGCGCTCCGAGAGGACGCCGTATGAGGTTCCGAATCCACAGACATGTCCTGAGCGTGACCAGTCTGGCCAGAAAGTTCGCTGATGGAAATCCAAAGTGAGATCGCTGATCCGTCGCATCACCGGATCGTCACCTTCAAGACCATAATAGAGATCTTTAGCAGCTCCCACAGAGTGCCAGGCAGCGAATGGGCTCTTGGGCATGGTTCCATCTTTTCGGACACCATACTTCCAGGTACCCGCCCTCATTTGACGCCCGTCCCAACTATCACCAGAACGCCACACAAGATTCTTTAGCATCCCCTCACGAAGTTTTACGGCCGACTCTTCCCACCGTTTCCCATCGTGATTATATCCTCTTACCTTTGCAGATTCAGCTGCTGACAGCAAGACATAATATGATGTTGCACTCGCATAGATACTCTGAGACATACCTGATGTCTCCCAGTTCAGTCCCTCCACGAGATTCTGGGGACTTTCTTCGACCATGTTAACGAGTCGATTCATGCCAGAGCGGATGACAGGCCAGTACTTCTCCATGCTCCCCTGGGAATAGTTATCAGCTCGCAGCAAACCCAGCATTGCGGCAAACAATTGATTACCTGCTGCAATGTCCTGATCATAGTGACCGCTTGAGTCCGGCTGGGTGTAGTTAATAATTTCTCTGACCCTATCAAGCTCTCCGTAATGCAGCAGTTCAAGCGCGGCCGGACCAACATCTGCGATAAAGAGAGTGTTGGCAAACATTCCATTCGTCATGGAAGAGTCGACAAATCCAGAGTTCTTATCGTTCAACATGTTCAATGTGAAGAACATTGAAGTGTTGGCGAGCCTCGTGAAGGCGTCGGCTTGCGCATTGCCCCCAAATTTGACACGTAAGCCCTCGGGATCCATAGATGTATCTGATGGCACGGACACCAGAGCTACAAAGTCTCGCACAGCATCATCAGTCACGGTTATCGACACTTTGTTACCAGACGCTCTGAGCTGGCTGGTAACATCGATATCGACGACTCTGTGGGCTTTAACAGCTCTATCAACTTCGGGAGTTCCACTATCCCCCACATCGAGGATAATATTCCCACGGCCATGGTTCCAACCCCCTATAGTTCGCGCCTGAGCTCCTGCGAGGAGAATATATCGGCGACTAGGGTCGATACGCTGATCCCAGGAGAGAGTTATTTTGCCATTTTCTGTGAGTGCGGTGTAATTTTCGCCCACTTTCAGGACTTTTCTCTCCCCTTGAAACTCATTCCCAAATCCATCTGGTAGCCCTACGTTCCATTCAAGGCGTGAATTCCACCAGAGAGCTTCGATCCTCTTACGCAGAGTGGAGGAGGTTCCAAGTTCCAGGTCGTAGAGGTTGGGACCCCAGCCGTCGCTCGGATCTGCGTCCCTGAATGTCACCGTGACATAACCAGTGCTCCACATAGAAGGATCATCCAGAAGGAATTCCCGGGCTGTGTAGTCACCTTCTCCTGAATTTCCCGTGTTAAGGATCTGCGTATCCTTGTTTACCGTCACCACAAGCTCGCCCTTGGTCACCATAGTGAGAATCAAAGGTCCAGGTTCCTTTTTGGCCACCGGTATTCGATAGGAGAACCAGTCATTCCCATCTGCCCAACGCTTGGTTGCCCAGGGACGTGGGAAGTGGATGGTGGTGGGTGCGTAGCTTCCAATACGTGGAACTTCCTTTTCTACTTGAGAACCATGATCTTCGTAAAGATACTTCTCTCGATAAGGCCCCTCTAAGTCACCAGGAAATATTTCGTCGAAGTAGGACGATATAGATGAAGGTGACGCATCTGCTAGGCTCAAACCCAAGGACGAGAATCCGGCAACCAAAAGAGCGAGCGCCGACACCCCTGCAACTACTTTTCTTCTCATGGCTTTTCATCACCCTCAACGATTAGTTTTCCTGTAAACTCTCCCAGCCGATCCTCAAAGCTGCACTGTCCATCGAGGCGATGCAACAACCCAAATCCATTTCTGTGAACAACGGGCCATGCTCCGGGTAGGCCTTTCCTGACTCTCAAGTCTCCCTCTGACGTCGGAACGACACCTGCTCGTGCCTCAAGAATCGACCAACCTGCCATGGCCCGAACATAGTGATCGCCACATTCGATCTCATTGAATGGATTGCGGCGTCTTCCGTCGTAGCGAGCCCAGACCGCATCCGTGATCCGTGACGACAGGTCATGCAGACCTTCGAAGGCACAATGGGACGCCACTTGGTACTCGACGCCAGTCCAAACCTCATCCGCATATCGAGTGGGAACGCCTGGTCTCTCACCAAGCGGCCAGGTGCACGTCAATAATCCCGCTTCAGAGCCTTCTGCATACACTCGATAGCCATGTTCAAATCCCGTGAAGTCATCTCGCAAGTTATATTTTACGATAGATTTCAACGCAGTCTTGACATGTTCAGGATCCAGAATATAACCGAGCCCTAAGACGTGAGCCCACCATTGTCCAATAAGCTGATCTGAGAGGCATCCAGTGACCCACTGATAGTTGGGATTGTCGCTAGGATCAAGCCGCTGCTCAAAGTACTCTCCATTAAACAGAGACTCATAGGCGTCTCTGGATCGCTCGAAGGCGATACGAGCTTTGTCAGCGACCTCTTCATCGTCCATTAGCTTGGCGAGTTCCTCGCTAGCTCTGAGCGCAGCCAGATACAGCGTTCCCATGAAGGTGTTTGATCCTGCAAGATCAATATCATGCGTGCTGGGCTGAATGCCATGCAGGAATCCGTCGCCTTGGTTATCCCATTTCTCCTGAATGTACTCCATGAGTTTGCAGAGGCCAGGCCAAATTTTCGTTAGCCAGTCCAATCCTGCTCCACGCTGTACTTCCCTCAACGTTTTCACAACCGCTCCTAGCATGCCATCGAGCGCCGGATCTATAGGGCCACCAATGGGTTCATCCCAAAGTTGTGGCAAATACGTGGGAACGACAACGCGATGAGGGATGTACCCCGTCGGGTGCTGCATAACCTGGAACTCTGTTTCCCTCATGTCCCGTTCGATCTGTGGGAAGATTGCGGCCGCAGCCTGCACATAGTTCCAAACGTGCGTACAGTTCAACGGGCAAGACCCTCCAACGTCAGCATTCCACATACGCGTAGAGGCACCGAGAACTCCTTCAAATCCCAGCCACCGACCGTCAGCCGACTGGAAGACTGAAGGAGATCTGAGATACGAAGGCTGGGCGGCGAATCTCTCAACCGACACTGGATCCAGGCTGCTGTCTGCAAGGCAGCCTGTCCAGAGACGGGTACGTTCATGAAGTACGTCCCATCTACGGGCAACGTCCGCGAAGGCGTCCGTCGCAGAGGGATAAGTCGTCGCGTAGTGGTTACCCAGCCAAAACTTAGTGGGACCGAACTCTGGACGTTCAGGCCCGAACTGGCCAAAGTTCACATACCTATTCGGAAATGACCATGTGATCGCAAAGCGAATCTGAATGGACTCCCCTGGCTCCAGGTCGAAGCGGGGTGCCACCATTCCTGCCCATGTACTTCCAGATCGAGAAGATCCAGACACCTCCGCTGGCCCGTGCGGTTGTGGGATTAACATAGACGCTGATGGTCGATCGATAGGAACGCCCATGGCGCGTGTCTCAAGGAACCTAAACAGCTCTGCTTCAGAGGAATATTGCCTTAGGACTGGAGCAGTCGCCTGGTCACAGGCAACTACCATATCGCCCTGACCCGGGTGATACTCGTCAAGATTGTGATTCTCAAGGATCAAAGAAGTCCAACCGTCATGACGAGACACACGGTTCGTATTGCCACCCATGAGCGGATTCTTAGTTCCTTCAAAAGGAGTAACTCCGTCCCAACCGACGGCATTGAGCATGGATGCACCGAGCCATCCAAAAACCGCATGTGGCGATCGATTAGTCAATTGAAAGCTAAACATAGCTGCGGGGATAGAACTATCATCAGTTTCTAGGGGCACTAATGGATTGAAGGCATTTAGAGAGACGTCGAGCGGCAAATCATCATCGTGGAAATCTAGCCAGGCCTCGGGGTAGATAGACCGAAATGATACCGATTGAACACCTCTAGTCAGCGCAATATTCTTTTGCCATGGCGGAATGAAGTCATCATTCGTAAGAGATGTTTGTGGATGCTCTAGAACCTTCGTTTGGAGTACACGCACCTCGTCGAGCGGCGGCTCAACACAGCTTACTCGGAGAGCGAACAATGAAAGAGGAAGGTCTCCAATGTGATTTCCGATATTGTGAAGTTGCCACTGGCGAAGTGCGCCATCTGAGCAAATAGCCATGTTCCCAGTCCCAAGACCCCCCACTGGCATGGCGACGAAGGGATGGCCAGAGTGATCAATGCATGAACGATCAAAAGGCATAGACATACGGGCTCCTTATACTGATTCATTAGTTAAGACGAGAGGAAGGCCTTTCAAGATCCCAAAGCTGAGGACGATGGCCACGATCGGAGTCGTAAAAAGAATGAGCGCGGGCCAAGTGGCCAACGAAAACATAGCTACCATGACCCCAAGGGCCAAGCTTCCCAGAACAGCCGGAGCTCGTCGAGACGCAACTGCCCACGTCCCAGGACGAATACTCGGAGGTAGGCAACTCAACACAAGGTCGGTGCAGGCAAATACTGCAGAGAGGACAGTAAATCCAATGGCGGGCCCAAGTGCGAATTGCGAAACGAGACTTCTATCCGAAAGAGCAAGAATGAGCAACGCGATGCTAGTCGGAAGTGGGATACATCGCACGATCTGGCGTGGAATATCCCTAAAACACTGAATAATCCATGTTCGCACCGAGCGATCGACATCAGACACCCACCCAACTGCGAGGCGAGTCAGGGCAGCAAATGGCGGAATCGTGAGTAGGCTCGTTACGAAAGGAACGATCACAGCGGGAACCGTAGGCGCCAGTATCGCGCTGGTGAATATAGATGCCGCAGCACAAATACTTGATAATAAAATCAGATGAAGATCCTGCACCATGGCGTGACGTATGGAGTACAGGTTGGCTTCAATCATGATTTAAGACCCGTACTGGCAATGCTCGCAACAAACGTTCTCTGAAATATTAGGAATAGAATAAGAATTGGAACAACAACAGCAGTTATTGCGGCAAACACCACGACCGCTGGCCCACCCCCTTGAGATGATTGGAGCTGCACCAGCCCCACGGGCAAGGTCATTTTTTCTGGGCTCTGAAGAAACACCGACGGCCAAAAATAGTTATTCCAACTCGCCTCAAAGAGGAAGATAGATAAGGCTGACAGCGCCGGGGTAGCGAGAGGAACAATCACACTGAAAACTATTCGTAGGTGACCAGCGCCATCAATTTTGGCTGCTTCATCTAGTTCCCTAGGTATTGACGTGAAGTATTGTCGCAGAAAAAAGATGCCAAAAACATTCACGCATGCTGGGAGCCATACTGACGCGAGATGGTCAACCATACCCAAGTATCGCATAAGTAAAAAGAGTGGAATAACAGTCAACTGAACGGGCACCATGAGCGCAGACAATAGAATAGAGAAGACAGGGCCCTTCCCAGCAAATCGAAGTCGAGAAAAAGCGTATGCCGCAAGGATGCTGGTAGTTAGCGCTCCTAATGTTGCAAGAGTCGCCACAAGAAGACTATTGAGAGCCATTCTCCCAAAGGGGATAAGTGATTCGATCTCGATGAAGTTATCGAACGTAATGGGTACAGGAATCCACTTTGGGGGAAGAGCAAATGCCTGCGACCTATCTGAAAGTGATGTCGCAATGAGCCAGACGATAGGGGCAATCATCAGCAGACTCAAAACGATCAAGAACGCATCTAGGATCCACCCCGGGAGACGCTTTGCAGCGGAGGTTCCTTTTTTGCTGATCATGCTTCAACCCACTTTCGAGTCAGACGTAGCTGCAAGAGCGTCACAGCCATAATGATGAAGAAGACCACCATCGCAATCGTTGACGCATAACCAATCTGGAACTGTTCGAAAGCCTGTTCATAAAGATACAACACGATACTACGTGTAGATCCGGCAGGTCCGCCTTGCGTAATAATTCGCATTGGCTCGAAAATCTGGAATGCACCAATGAATGTAATAATGGTTGCAAACACTAGCGTGGGCGCCATGCCAGGCACGGTCACATTCCAGAACCTTCTCCACACATTCGCTCCGTCGACTTTTGCTGCCTCGTACAAGGTCTGTGGAACTGTTTGAAGCCCAGCTAAGAGAATAACAAATGTGTATCCGATGGTGTGCCACCAGTCGATTCCAATGATGGCCGGCAGGGCCCAGTTCTCGTCAATCAACCATAAAGGAGCTTGAATGCCGATCTTGTCCAGGTAGTAATTAAGTATCCCAAAGTTAGGGTCCAGGACATATTTCCACAGTAGCGATACTGCCGCCCATGATATCAAAAATGGGAAGAACACCGAGCTTCGAACAATATACTGCACCACTTTACTCATCTTACGATTCACGGCAAGTGCTAGCAGCATCCCCATGCCGATGTGTGTAACCACCGAGGCAAACGCGAAAATGAATGTGTTAGATAGCGCCTGGTGAGCGGCTGGATCCGTCAGGAAGAGTTGGAAGTTCGAGAGACCCGCGAACTCCGCGGGAGTCAGCAAATCCCACTGGAAAAAACTTAAGGCTAACGCCGCTATAAATGGAGCGAGGATGAATACAAAAAATAGGATTACGGCTGGACTGACGAATAACCAGCCGGTAAGACCCTCTCCGTCTCGAGATTTCCTTTTCCTAATTCCCGAGACAGAGGGGCCTTTCCGAACGAGTACCTGACTCATGAGTCTCCGTTACACCAGTTTAGTGAGTTCTTCTTGAAGCTCATTAAGGCCCTTCTCTGGATCCTTAATACCAGAGAGAATCTGGATCCATCCATTCTCTATCGCCTTTTGGATCTGGGCACCCTTATCTGGGGATGGGATTGGTGTGGCATAACTTAGGGCATCGTAGAGAAGCGGTGTCCCTTCGGGAGCGCCCTTCGTGAACGCTTCACTGTCCGCCACAGAACGGCGCGCAGGGACGATGGTCCCTCCTTGCTGGGCGAAGAAGCTCGATCCCTCCTTCGAGATCAAGAACTTCTGAAATTCCCATGCCGCTTCTTTGTTCTTTGACTCTTTGAGGATTGGGTACCCATTCCACCCGACAGGTGATCCTTGTTGCTTCTTCGTAGGCCACCCGATGATATGAGTCTTCTCGATGGCGTCGAGAGGCTTCAAATCAACGACACCCCACCGGCCTCGGCCAATCGTCGCTAGCTTATCTTGTGCGAACATAGATGCTTCATCGAAAGTACCTCCGGGCTGTGGCGAGAGCCCATCCACCACCAGTTTGCGTTGGAATTCCATGGCCTCAATAGCTTCAGGGGAATTGATGGTTGGGGCAGACCAATCATCATTAAAGCTGCTTGTGCCATTGGTCAGGAGCCATGGCATAATTGCGATGAAGTACTCGCCATGTGCTCTATACGCGAAGGCGCCAGTGTTTTCTTTAATTGCCTTAGCGGCACTATAGAAGTCGTCCCATGTGAATGTATCCTCTTTTCCTGGTAGCTCAACTCCTGCTTTCTCAAACAGAGTCGTGTTACACCACATGCACATCGTATTGAACTCGCCCGGCAGGTAGTAGGTCTTACCATCAGGAGACCCATACTTCGAATTCCACTCGATGAGATTGGGATCCATGTCGCTGTAGTACTCATCGATGATGTCTTTGTCTTTAGCTATGAAGTCATCGAGAGGGCTGAGGAGTCCCTTAGATGCGAACATTCGTTGTCCCTCTGTGGCAACTTGAATCATGTCTGTAGGCTGCCCACCGGCCAGGCGCGAGGATACCTGGTTGAAGAAGTCTGCCCAGTTGTTGGTCGATAGCCCCTGTGCCTTGAGCTTGATTGAAGGGTTTGTCTTCCCGAACTCATCAAAGAGTGCTTGCCACTGCTTCTGCTGAGACGCGTCACCCATGTAAACAAAGTTGACTTCGCCAGTGGCTTTGCCTCCACTGGCATTGCTTGCTGCTGTGGTAGAGGAATCTCCCCCACACCCAGTCAGAGCCGCTGCGACCGGGAGAGCCGACGCAGCCCCGAGTAGAGAACGCCGTGACATGCTCATGTTGAGTTGTTTCTTCATGTTGCACTCCTTCGTGCCGTAATCGATTACAGTGATCGTACGCAAGTGACGCGTCTAAGCGCAAGTCTGAATCCACACTGAACGCGAAGTCGGCGTTCGTGATGTCTCGCCTAAGCCATCTGAAGTCACCACCCCTTCCGCAACACCTTCTCTATACCCACCCGGAATAGCCACCTGACATGGGCAAAGGCTCTCACGGTTGTGCTTCTCGTCCCAATGCATGCTCAGCTGAAGATAGTCTGCCCGCCCTTCAACTGATCAACGTCCGTGGGTGGCAGCGTCTCCGCATAGCGTTGCCACCATACGGATGGCCAGCATCTATCAGTCCCGCTGCCGAGAAACCCCGCACTCCATTCTCAAGTCATCCACCTCATGCGAGAGCCCCTACTTCTCTTTCCCCTGGATAAACACGCTGAGGGTCATGAGTGCGAAGCCGATGAACCCAGCCGTCATGAACGAGAAGGTCCTGTCCATGTGTTCGGGCGTCATTCTCTCCGGCCCCAAGCCGAGGAGCTCAAGCACCCCGAACATGTGGAGAAAAGGCAGCGCGAAGAGGCAGCCGCCTACAACACGCAACACCATGCCAACAACACGGCGGAAGCTCGCCCGCTTCTTGTGCCCCTTGGTTCCAGGTTGAATGGCCGCAAAGTCGGAGTACGAACGTCGCGATTCGTACCCGTACTGGGGAGACTCAGGCGCTGTCTCCGAGCGATCAGGGCTCGACTGCCCGAAGTCGTAGGGTTGCTGACTCATGCGTGTCTCCTCTCTGATCGCAACAGTGTACGCGGCGGTCAGTCCAGCTGAACCGCGCGGTTTCACCGTCGACTCACCGAAGCCCTACCCTGTAATCCGACGACTGAACGCAAGGTGGTACCCATGGCCGGTGGACTGGCAGCACTTCTCGACGACATCGCAACCATGGCGAAACTCGCGGCCGCATCTGTAGACGACATCGGTGCAGCGGCGGGCCGCGCGGGGGCCAAGGCGGCGGCGGTGGTCGTCGACGATGCTGCGGTCACGCCGAAATACATCCAGGGCTTCACACCGCAGCGCGAGTTGCCTGTCATCTGGAAGATCGCCAAGGGATCACTGGTCAACAAGGCGATCATCATCGTCCTCGCCCTGTTGCTCAGCCAATTCATTCCCTGGTTACTCACACCGCTGCTGATGTGCGGCGGCACCTACCTGGCGTTCGAGGGCGCGGAAAAATTGTGGGAGTGGGCCAGCGGCCACCAAGCGGAACCTGAACAGGTCGCGGTCGAACGAGGCCCGGAAGAAGAGAAGGCCATCGTCAGCAGCGCCATCCGCACCGACTTCATCCTCTCCGCCGAGATCATGGTGATCGCACTCAAGGAGGTGGCCACCGAAACCCTGTGGCTACGGGCGGCGACGCTCGTCGTCGTGGCCATTTTCATCACGCTCCTCGTCTACGGGGTGGTTGCCGTCATCGTGAAGCTCGACGACGTCGGCCTCGCCCTCACGAAAAAGAGCCGCCCAGCGACGCAGCGTCTCGGGGAGCGTCTCGTGCAGGCCATGCCCGTGATTCTGCGCATCTTGTCGGTGGTGGGCACGTTCGCCATGGTGTGGGTAGGCGGGCACATTCTCCTCGTCGGCCTGGACGAACTCGGCTTCCACCCACCGTACGGCTTCGTCCATCACCTCTCCGAGCTCGTGGCAGGCGCGGTGCCTGGGGTAGGCGGCGCGCTCGGATGGATCGTCGAAACCTTCTTCTCGATGCTCCTCGGGGTAGCTGTCGGTGCGATCGTCGTCGGCGTCGTGCACCTCGTCGGGTCACTCACCAAGCGCACCGACGAGCACTGACATCACATCGTGGCGCGCAGCCAGCGAGCGCAGAGCTTCACCCACGTGTACGCATTCTCAGGCACCTCGTCGTAGAAGCTCGTGAGCGAATCCGCAAGCGAGAGCCCATGCGGGCCGTGAGCGTAGTGGTGGTACTCGAACGGCACCCCGTGCTCGGAGAGCGCATTGACGAACCGGAGCGACTGTGTCGCGGGCACGAGATCGTCCTCGCCCGTTGTCCACACGAACGCCGGCGGCACGTGAGGCCCGGCTGCCTGGATGCAATCGGTGGCCATGATGGTTTCCTTCGGGAACGGCATATCCATCCAGTCCGCCGCCATCACCGCGTAACACGGCACGATGGCGTCCGGGCGCGACGAATGTTCCAGCAACCCCTCGTTCGCTTCGACGCCCTCCGCAGCCAGCCGCGCGTACTCGTCGCGCTCCGCCTCGAGCACATCTTCGCGGGCGTGCATGGTGCCGAGCATCGCCGTGACATGCCCGCCGGCGGAAAACCCCAACACGGCCACCCGGTTCGGGTCGACGCCCAGCTCGACAGCGTGGCCGCGCACCCACCGCACGGCGCGGGCCGCGTCGACGAGGGGTTGCGGATATTGCGCATGCTCGCGGATGGAGTAGCGCAGCACGAAGCACTGGAACCCGAAGCGCTGGAAGGCGATGGCGACGGGGTCGGCTTCCCGGTCGGAGAGGAACTCGTAGCCTCCACCCGGGCAGATGATGATGGCAGGGCGCGCCTGTTCCATCATCGCCGCGGGCCCGTCCGGGTCACCCACGGAGAATGCGCACACCTCCAGCGTGACGTCGCGCTCGGGGTTCATGGAGACGGTGTAGTTCTGCATATCCAGAGACTAGCTGCGCCTAGGCCGGCGGTGGTCAGGAATGGGCCATTACTTCAAGCACGCCGTGGCGTGAATACCTCACGAATAACGCCTGAATTCACGCGTTCCCGGGCACCTCGGTCGCAATTGTGCTCTCCAACCCAGACGCCCGGAGCAACATGCCCGTACATGCGGACGTTTCCGAACGTTCAACCAGACGTCACCTCAAGTGCCCGCTGTGCGTCAAACTCGCTCCCTACCCTTCCTTCCGGACAATCGTTGAAGAAGGGAATCCCCCGTGTTCACAGACCTCGCTCGAGCAGCGAAGCAGCGGACGAAACTCCTCGTCGCGCTGATCCTCTCCACAGCCCTCCTCATCCCACTGAGCTCGCCAGCGCGGGCAGATCTTTCTGGCCCCACCGACGGTGGCCGCGCCATCATCCTGTCCTCCAACACTCGCGAGGTGGCGGAAGGCATCGTGCAGTCCACCTACGAACGCATGGACTCGCGCGGACGCAACGTCATCAACGTCCTCGAAGTCAATCTCGCGAAGACGGACGTGAAGTACCTCGACTCCGGCAAGGTCGCCGGCGTGCAGACGCTGACCGAGATGGCCGAGTCCTCCGACGTCGATGCCGCCGTCAACGGTGACTTCTTCGACATCAACAACACGGGCGCGGTGCTCGGCGCCGGCGTTGAGCTCGGCACCGTCATCAAGTCGCCCAACGAAGATCACCGCGACGTGGCAACCGTATCCACCGACGGTCTCGGCGCCATCACGCAGCTGCTGCTGCAGGGCGAGGCGACGGTGAACGGGGGCGACACTATCCAGATCGCCGGCCTCAACATGACCAAGGTGCGCCCCGACCGCGTCGCCGTGTACGACCACCGGTGGGGCAGCTTCACGCTGCAGCGCCCCATCGACGCGGATAAGAACGCGAAAATCGTCCGCATCCGCGACGGCAAGGTGTTCTCCGTCGACGAGGCCATCTCCCCCGAAAAGATCGACATCCCCGAGGGCGACAAGATCCTCCTCGGTCGCGGCAACGACGGCGTCGCGAAGCTTTCGACGTTGAAGGTCGGCGACAAGGTTGAAGTCTCCGTCGGCATCACCGACAACGTCGACAACATCGCCGTCGCGATCGGCGGCAACTGGTCCACGCTCGTCAAGGACGGCAAGCCGCTCGACGCCGGTGACAACAAAGACGCCTTCGTGAAGGGCCTGCACCCGCGTACCGCCATCGGCTTCGGTAACGGCGGCAAGACCATGTACCTCGTCACCGTCGACGGCCGCTCGGACAACAGCCGCGGCATGGACCTGGAAGAGCTCGGACGCCTCATGCGTGAGCTCGGCGCCACTGAGGCCATGAACCTCGACGGCGGCGGCTCCACCACGATGGTCGTTCGTGACCCAGGCGACGAGGGCACCTCCGTCGAAAACACTCCTTCCGACGGCCACGAACGCAACGACGGGAACGGCCTCGGCGTGGTCAGCCGCGGCTCCGACGGTGTGCTGTCCGGCATCAACGTCGACTTCCAGGGCGTCGACAAGAACGCGAACCGCATCTTCCCCAAGACCACCCGCCGCCTGATTGGTAAGGGGCACGACCGCGGCGGACGCCCCGTCGAGGCTGACATCACCTGGTCGAGCTCCAACAAGGACGTGCTGACCGTCGACAGCAAGGGTGTGGTGACCGCCGTCGCACCGGGCAAGGCCGAGGTGATCGCCACCTCCGGCAAGGTTGCCGCGCGCACCCCCATCCATGTGCTGGGGAACCTGCAGCGGATCACCGTTTCCCCGAACGTGACGCAGATTTCTGGCCCCGACGAGTCCAAGCCGGTGAACGTGGTGGGCCACGACCCGCAGGGCTTCACGTCGCCCATCGATCCTTCCGACATCAAGGTCACCGGCGGGGACAAGCTCACGTGGGATCGTTCGGAGAAGGCCACCTTCGTCGTGAGCAGTCAGATGGAGAAGGCTTCCGGCCTGGCGACGCTCAAGGTACTCAACGCGTCTGCGCAGATGAGCTACCTTGTCGGCCGTGAAACGGTTCTGGTGACGGACTTCTCCGAAGATATCTCGGACTTCACCGTGAATGGTGCCCGCTCGACGCAAGCCATCGAGAAGCGCCCCGGTGAAGGCCGAGACGGTAGCGACGCCGTCGCATTCACCGTCGATTTCTCCCAGTCCACCGCCACCCGCACGGCGAACCTCAAGCCGAATAAGGACACAAACGCCCGGCGCTTCATCGACGGCACTGCTGTGGAGCTGCGCGTCTGGCTGAAAGCCGACGGCAAAGTCGCGCCGATGATGTACGCCACCGTCGACAACGAGCCCCTCGAAGTCCCCGTGACGTACGCGCCTCGCGTCAACAACACCGACGAGTGGCAGCAGGCCATCATCAAACTTCCGCAGGGCTACAAGGGGCCGTTCTTCTGGAGCAACTTCGCCTTCTATGAGACGGCCGCTGACCAGAAGTACAAGACCACCGTGCTCATCGACTCTGTCGAGTTGGTGGTTGCGCCGAAGGGTGAAGCTCCCGAGTTCGTGAAGCCGCGTGATCGCGCAGCAATCGTCGAATCCGGTTCCACCGACGACAACCCCACCCGCATCGCCGTGATGTCGGACGCCCAGTTCGTCGGCCGCGAGCCCAACAGCGCAATGGTGGCGGGTGCTCGTCGCTCTTTGCGTGAGATGGTGGCTGCCAAGCCAGACGCCATCTACATCGTCGGCGACTTTACCGACGAGGCGAACGACGAGGACTTCGAGCTCGCGAAGAAGATCCTCGACGAGGAAGTGAAACCGTCGGGTATCCCGTGGGTGTACGTGCCAGGTAACCACGAGGTGATGGGAAAGTCGATTGAGAACTTCCAGAAGTACTTCGGCGACGCCCAGACCCTGCGCACTATCGGCAGCACGCGCATCATCACGCTTGACTCGTCGCCGTACGGCATCGGCCACAATTTCGATCAGATCAAAATGTTCCGCAACGAACTCGACCGTGCTGCGAAGGACAAGAACATCACCGGCGTCGTGGTGATGTTCCACCACCCGACGCGTGATTTCCTGCCCGACGGTGGCTCCGGCCTGCGCGACCCAAAGGAGGCCGCAATGGTTGAGGACTGGCTGTCTCGCTTCAACCGGACCTCGGGCAAGCAGGTTGCGCTGATCGGTGCGGGCGTCGGCGCGTTCCACGCCCGCCAGCAAGACAACGTGCTGCACGTCACGAACGGCAACTCCGGCAAGGCGGCCACATCCAGCGTCGACTGGGGTGGTTTCCGGGGCTGGACGATGCTCGGCATCAACCCGGGTGGTGGCCCCAAGGTGACCGACTGGATGGAAGTCGAGACACGTCCGTGGGTCGACGAAGGGACGCTCGCTATCAAGGCCCCCGCCGAAGTGAAGCGCGGCGAGGTCGTCGAAGTGGACGCAGGCTTCCAGCAGGAGGGCATCGACACTCCGGTGCGCTGGCCTGTGTCCGCCAAGTGGGGCGGCAAGGACATCTACGTCGGCACAAACGCCACCAAGGCACCCAGCACTGCTGTGGCAGCGTTCAACCCTGAGACGCGCATGCTCACGTTTCTCGACGCTGCCGGCGAGGAGGTGACGCTGACGCTGACCGTCAACGGTGTGACGACGTCGCACACGTTCAAGCGGCAGCGCGCCGCCACCTCGTTCTCCGCCGCTCACATCACTGCGGTGGGCCGCGCCTCGTATGCCTGGGGCAACGTTGCTGACAACGCCCGTATCTCCACCCAGGTGTACATTCCTGGCAAGGGGTGGTCGACGTCGCAGAGCATCACCTCTCAGGCTGGGTTCTGGAAGATTCCGCTCACCTACGGCAGGAACTCAGCCGGAACCTTGCGCTGGCGCGTCGTTGTGAAGCACAGCGACGGTTCCGTCGAGGTGACGCCCGAACGGACGCAGCGCCGTGTCGGTGTTACCGCGAAGACCGCCGGAACGAAACGCATCGGGCTCGTCTCCAATGTGTGGGGCACCGTCAACGCCGGAGCCAACGCGAAGGTGTGGACCGAGGTGCGTATCGGTAACAAGTGGTCGCGCTCGCAGGTGCGCACCGCCGACGCCCACGGCTTCTACGCGGTACCGCTCACCTACGGTTGGGCCACTCCAGGCACGTACCGTTGGCGCGTCGGCGCCAGCATTGACGGCGTGGGAACGGTGTACTCGAATGTAGTCACGCTCACCCGCACTCGGTAGTGGCTGAATAACAGTTGGGCCCCGCACTCCGATCAAGAAGTGCGGGGCCCAACTGTTGAGGCTGCCTAGATCAGGCGCTGACCACCTCGAAGTTGACGTGTGCGACGACGGCGGGATGCAGCTTGAGTTCAGCGGCATGCTGGCCGAGGGTCTTCACGTGCTTCGGGAACGAGACGGCACGCTTGTCGATAGTCGGGCCGCCGGCCTTCTTCACGGCGACGGCGAAATCGTTCGACGTCACCGAACCGAAGAGGCTGCCTTCCTCCGACGCGCGAGCAGCCACCTTGATGGTGAGCTCCTCGAGCTGCGAGCGGATCTCCTGAGCGTGCTCCACTCCGCGGATCTCGCGAGCGTCACGTGCGCGCTTGATGCCCTCGATCTGGGTTTCGGCGCCCTTGCTCCACAGGATGGCCTTGCCCTGAGGGATGAGGTAGTTGCGGCCGTAGCCGTCGCGAACCTCAACGATGTCGCCGGCAACGCCGAGCTTGTCAATGGTGCTGGTGAGAATGAGCTTCATGAGTCTTCCTCCGATCAGCGGGCCGTGGACGCGTAGGGCAGCAGCGCTACCTCACGAGCGTTCTTGACGGCGATGGCAACCTTGCGCTGGTCCTGAACCGACAGGCCAGTGACGCGGCGGGCGCGGATCTTGCCACGCTCAGAAATGAACCGCTTGAGCGTGTTGATGTCTTTGTAGTCGATGTTGGCCACGCGGGTGGTCTTCACCGGCATGATCTTCTTCTTGTTCACAGACTTGCGCTGTGGACCGGCCATTATGGTGCTCCTTTTCTCTCGGGTTTCCCGAGCAAGCCCGTCTCTCGACGGAATGTGCCTTGTGGTTTGTTGTTGTGTTGGTGGATGGTCTCGATACGCTGCTTCGCCGCTACTCGACCGTCGGGAACAACGTCACTCGACCATCGATTGCGCCGGTATCGAGACGCGGCGGGTGCGGGATCAGAACGGCGGTTCGTCGGACTGCGACGCCGGGCCCCACGGGTCGTTGGCGCCGCGGTTCTGGCTCGAGTTGTTGGAGCTCGACCAGGAATCACCACCGTCGCCCCCGGAGTTCTGGCCACCCTGCCACTGGCCGCCACCGCCGCCACCGGTCGTCTTGGTGACCTGTGCGGTTGCGTAGCGAAGGGCGGGCCCAACCTCGTCGACATCGATTTCAAAGACCGTGCGCTGTTGGCCCTCGCGATCTTGGTAGCTGCGCGACTTCAACTTGCCGTGAACGATGACGCGCATGCCCTTGTCGAGCGATTCGGCCACGTTCTCGGCGTGCTGACGCCACACGGAGCAGTTCAGGAACAGCGGATCGCCGTCGCGAAATTGGTTCGACTGCGGGTCGAATGTGCGCGGCGTGCTGGCCACGCGGAAGTTCGCGACCGCCGAACCGTTCGCGGTGAAGCGCAGTTCTGGTGCGCTCGTGAGATTGCCAATGATCGTGATCTGGGTTTCGCCTGCCATTGAGATGCCTCCGAGTTAGACGTGTTCTAGTACCCACACTATGGGCGCGGACTGACAGTCACGCCCATGTTGTATTGAATCTGTGGAAAACTTCAGTCCTCGAGACGGAGAACCTTGGTGCGCACGATCTTCTCGTCGATTGCCAGGAGGCGATCGAGTTCGGACACCGTGGCGGGCTCACAGGTGAGCTGGAGCACCACGTAGATAGCCTCAGACTTCTTGTTGATGTCGTAGGCGAGGGTGCGACGGCCCCAGATATCGGTGTTGTCGACGGTGCCGCCTTCCTTCGTGACGGTTTCGAGGTGCTTCTCGATGAGAGCAGGCACCTGACGCTCGTCGACGTCGGAGTCGATGAGGACCATAACTTCGTACTTGCGCATGCTTTGCCCCACCTCCTTCGGACTAACGGCCACGAGTCTGTCCCGTGGCAGGAGGGCATGGCTCGAAAAATCGAACCGAAGAGCAACATTACCTTCTGCGAAGGCCTTCGGCCAAACACCCCATTTGCTAGCCTCAAGTGGGTGAAGCACGAGTACAGAACACACGAAGTTACGAGCGCGAAGCTTTCTGAGAACCCGTGGTACCGCGCATGGCTCACCGCCGTGCAGCAAGGGTTCCACGACCCCCACCCCACCGAGGAATTCCTCGAACACCAACTTTCCATCGAAGCCGAACACGGCACCGTCATGCGCGGCGTGTGGGATCTGGAGCCGCGCGAGTACGCGCTGGGCACCGACATCCCCGTCGCCACCTTCATGGAATGGAACGGCTCCCTCAACGTCGGCGGCTCGGTGATCGACTGCCACCAGATCAGCGACGTCACCGTCCGGGCCTCACATCGTCGCCAGGGCATCGCCCGCAACCTCATGACCGCCTCGCTGACCGCAGCCAAGGAACGCGGCCTGGCCGTCGCAGCGCTCACCGCCACCGAGGCCACCATCTACGGCCGCTTCGGCTTCGGCGCCGCCATCTTCAAAGACCAGATCGAACTCCGCGTCGGCAGCGGCTTCGACATCCACGCCCCCATCACCGGCACCTGCGAATACCTCGACGTGCAGCAGCTCGCCGAAGCATCCCGCGTCGTCTTCGACAAGTTCCACGCCACCCAAACCGGCTCGATCGGCCGCTGCGCACCCGTGATGGAGGTGCTGAACGGCTCCGTCGAGAAATCCACCCGCAAGCACGACGACAAGATCCGCGCCGTCGGACACTGGGATGAGCAGGGCAACCTCGACGGCTACGCCACCTGGAAGTCTGCCGACCGCGACGACGCCATCAACGTCATCGACTTCGTTCCGACGAACACAGACGCCAGCGTCGCCATGTGGGCCTTCCTCGGCTCACTCGACCTCGTCCGTCGCGTGCGCTTCAACCGCGCCCGCAACGACGAACACCTCCCCTGGGCGCTCACCGACCGCCGCCGCTACATCGTCAAGGAACACGACGACCTGCTGTGGCTGCGTGTGCTTGACCCGGCCGCGGTGCTCACCGCCCGCAACTACTACACCGAGGGTGAGGTGTGCTTCCGCGTCATCGACAAGATGGGCATCGCCGACGGCGTGTGGCGCCTCACCGTCGAAAAGGGCAAGGCCACCTGCGTCCCCACTGACGACGAACCCGAGCTGGACATCAACGTCGCCGCCCTCGGCTCGACGCTGCTGGGCGGCGTGAACATCCACGCGCTCACCACCGTCGGATGGGTCAAGGGCAACCAGCAAGCCATCGACGTGTTCGGCATGCTGCTGCGCCGTCGTCGCGAACCCTGGTGCATCACCCCGTTCTGATCGGGACAAAGATAGATCAAGTTCGTGGCGGGTAGACGCACCACGAACTTGATCTATCTTGAGGCTTCGACGGTTACCGTCGCCGGCAACCCACACTCTCAGCGCCTCGTCCACCCGGCAGGTACACTCCAACACATGACGACCACCGCCGAGACTCTACTACGCGATGCCCTCACTCTCGACGCTGATCAGCGCGCGGTGGTAGCGAATGCCCTCTTTGAAAGCCTCGACGGCGAAGCTGGCACCGCTTCCGATGCCGCCTGGCAACATGAGGCTTCCCGCCGCCTGGACGATATTCGTCGTGGCGAAGTAGAGCTGGAAGACGCCGACGAGCATTACGCTCGCCTACGCGCATCGTTGCGCCAATGAACCTGCCGCAGCGAGAACATCCAGCCGCAGTAGCTGAATTCGACGATGCTGTGCGCTGGTACGAGGACCAGGAGCCCGGTATCGGTCTAGCGTTTATGGAATGTGCCCAGTCTGCGCGGCTCGAACTCGCGGCGTGGCCACATGCCGGTCCGCTATTCACCACCACCGCCGACGGGACGTTGATTCGCAGCAAACGTATTCGGCGCTTTCCTTATCGGATCATCTACACCGTTGACAGCGATTCCATTCTGATTCTCGCCTATGCACACCAACGTCGAAAGCCTGGCTACTGGCTCCAACGCCACGCTGCAACATAGATCAAGTTCGTGGCGGGTAGACGCACCACGAACTTGATCTATCTTGAGGCTTCGGCGGTTACCGTCGCCGTCGATATTTCCCGGGCAGGATGGGGTTGCCGTCTTTGCCCCAGGCGATCAGCCCGCCGGCGACGGATTCGGCCAGCAGCCCGGCCTGGCGAAGCTGCGCGGCGACCATCGATGAGCGCAGCCCATTGTCACAAATCACGACGATGGCGGCGTCGCGCTCGGCCAGGGGGTCGTCGCCGTGAATCGCGTCGAGTGGGTTCTCCTTGAGCTCCTTGGGGTCTACCGGCCGCGCACCGGGCGCGTGCCCGGCCTCGTACTCGTGCGGGGTACGCACGTCGATGAGCACCGCACCCTTCGAGAGCGCGATGAGCGTCTCCTCGATCGTGAGCCCTGATGAGGAGCGCTTGCTCAGGAAGTCCAACAAACCCATACGGTCATCTTTCCATACCGGACCCGCGCGTTAGACGATGCCGAACATTGCCAGCCCGATGATCAGCACCACGCCGGTGATCATCCAGCCGACGAGAAACCATCCGAGCCACTGCTTGCGCGCCCACCGCGCGACAAACACCGGCAGCGCGAGCGCCCCGACGAGCCCCACCGCGCACAGCACCCGCAGCCAAGCAGGCGGCTGCCCCTGTTCCACCGACAAATCGGTGCCCGAGACGGTATCGACGGTGTAGAACGCCGTTACGGCAAACCCCAGCACGGCAGGCACGACCGCGACGAGCACCAGCAGCGCCCAGCACACCACGGCCAGCCACGTCGACCACCACACCCGCGCGGGCGGGCTACTTGCTTTGGCCACGCCGCAGCGCTTCCAAGCGCTCATACATGGAGTCGATGCGCTCCTTGAACCGCTTCTCCACTTCCCGACGGCGCACCTTCAGCGTCGGCGTGAGGAGGCCGTTATCCATCGTGAACTCGTCTTGGAGCACCTCGGTGTCCTTCGGCTGGTCTTGGGAAGGCAGCATCGCGGTGAGCTCGCTCACCCGTCGACGCAGCTCCGCGAGCAGCTCGCTGCTCTGCAGCCAATCCTTCACCTCGCCCGGCCATTGGAGCCTCTTTCCAAGCTCCTCGACACCCGCCAGCGACGGCTTCACCAGCAGCGTCACAAACGGGCGAGTGTCGCCAATCAGCACCGCGTGTTCGAACAGCGGATCGGCCAAAATGAGCCCCTCGATAGGCTGCGGCGCGACGTTCTTGCCGCCAAGCGTGACGATGATGTCCTTCAACCGATCGGTGATCGTGATGAACCCCTGGTTGTCGATGTACCCGACGTCGCCGGTATGCAGCCAGCCGTCCTCGTCGATGGCCTCCGCCGTCGCCTCGGGCTGATTCCAGTAGCCGTCCATGAGGTTCGGCCCGCGGTACAGCAGCTCGCCGAGCTCCCCGACGCGCATCTCGCCGCCCGGCATCACCTTACCGACGGTGCCGATCTTGAAGTCGGTAGGCGAGTTGAACGAAGCCAGCGGCGCGGCCTCAGTGAGCCCGTAACCAACGCGCAACGGCAGCCCGATCGTCGAGAAAAACTCCTCGATCTCCGGACGCAACGGCGCCCCTCCGCACGCAAGCACCGACTTCGGCCCACCCAGCGCATCCCGCACCGAGCGGTACACGAGCTTGTCGGCCAGCGCCCGCTGCAACCGCAGCCACGCGCCAGGCTTGCGTCCGGCACGGAACGCGTACTGGTTGTGGCGGCCCACCCGCAGCGCCCAGCTGAAGATCGCCCGCTTCACCGGCGACGACTGCACCTTCTGGTGCGCGGTGGCGAACACCTGCTCGTACAACTTGGGCACTGACACCATCATCGTGGTCTTCGCGAGCACCATCTGCTGCGCAATCTCGCGCGGATTCGCCACGTAGACGTTCATGCAGCCGTGCATCAGCACCACACACGTCCATGCGCGTTCCAGCGCGTGGCTGAGCGGGAGGAAACACAGCGACGACTCGCCCGATCCAATCTCGAAGAATTCCTCCAGCGCATCATTTTCTGCACACAAGGCGAAGTGCGACAGCATGACGCCCTTGGGGGAGCCCGTCGTCCCCGACGTGTACACCAGCGCGGACAAGTCGGCCGGCTCGGCCGACGCAAAGCGTTCCTCGAGGGTGGCCGTCGGTGCCCTGAGGAGGTCGGAGTAGAGCTGCACATCATCGGGGCGCGATGCGTAGTCGGTGAGCGTCACGATGGGCGGCATCGAGGCGATCTCCCGGGCCGCGATCACACGCCGGGCTTCACTCTCGCCACCGACGATGATGATGCGCATCTGCGAATCCGAGACGATGTGCGCGATCTGCTCGGGCGTCGACGTGGAGTACAGCGGCACGGTGACACCGCGGATGGTGTTGATGCCGAAGTCGACCTCCGTCCACTCCGGACAGTTCGGCGCGAACAGCCCGACGCGGTCACCCACCTCGACGCCGGCGTCGAGCAGCCCCTGGCCGACCCGGTTCACCTTGTCGAGCAGCTGGGCATAGGTCTGGTCGTCCCACTGATCATCGCGGCGAATGCGCGTGGCGATGCGCTGCGGCAGCTCGTCGGCCACCTCGCGGAAGCGCGCAATAACGTGCCGGGTAGAGCCGGCCTTGCCGTGCTGCTTCAGGATGTGGGGGCTGTCTTGGGTCACCCTGTTCCTCCTCCGGTACCGAAACCTACGCAACCGTAACGCTACTGGGTTCCTCCAAGTCCGGGGCGATTTCCGGTCACTACAGCAACGTCGCCAGCTGGCGGGCCACCCCGTCGTGCTCATTCGACCCGACGACGTGCGCAGCCACCGCGCGCACCTCGTCGCAGGCGTGCTCCACCGCGAAGGCCGTGCCCGCCCAGCGCAACATGTCGACGTCGTTGGCGGCATCACCGAACGCCCACACCTCCTCGCGCGCCACTCCCAGCCTCGCGCACAGCACCTCGAGCGTGCTCGACTTCGACACCCCCGGCGCCATCACCTCCACCATCGGCGCCCCCGACGTCGTCGCCATGCAATCGCCCATCTCGGCACGCAGACGCTCGAGGGTCACCGTCGCGGGCTCGCCCGGGCAACGCAGCACCACCTTGGAGCACTCCGCCGCCAGGTGTTCCTGACTGACGATCGTCATCTCCGACGGCGCCAGGTTGTGGTCGGAAAACTGCGAGCCCTCGATGTATTCGGCCTCCGCACGGAACCACTCACCCTCCGGCCCGATCGTCGCGAACAGCACCCGAGGGTCCGCCCGCTTGATGGCGCTCACCAGGCGGGCCACCTCGTCGGCGGGGATGGGGCGAATGAGCTGCGCGTCGCCGGTGGCGATGTCCACCACCGCCGCCCCGTTTGCGCAGATGCCGAGGCCGCTGAGCCCGGCCGCCTCCGCGATCGGGATGAGGCCGTAGCGCTGCCGCGCCGTGACGGGGACAATGCGAATGCCCTTGTCAGCCACCCGACGCAGCACGTCGCGGGTGTACTGGCTCACCGACTTATCGTCGCGCAGCAGCGTGCCATCGAGGTCGGTGGCCACCAAGGCTGGGCGCTCACAGGCGGGCATGGATCCACTCCAGATCGCGGGCGTGCTCCGCCACACCGCCGGGGGTTTCCAGCACGGCCGGCGCCTCAGCGGCCCGCACCATGGCGACGAGTTCGTCGGCCGGAATCAGCCCCTCGCCCAGGTTGGCGTGGCGGTCGGCGCCCGAGCCGGCAGGGCGCTCAGAGTCGTTGAGGTGCACCAGGTCGATGCGCCCGGTGATGGCGCGGATATCGTCGACGACGCTGGACGTGTCGAGGCCCGCCGCGAATGCGTGGCAGGTGTCGAAGCAGAACCCGACTTGCGCGAAGTTCTCGCTGTCGCGGAGCCCGTCCCACAAGGCGGCGAGCGACTCCAGGTAGCGTGTCATCGCGTGCTTGCCCCCTGCGGTGTTCTCGATGAGGATCGGCACCGGCAGCTCCAACCCGTCGACGCACTTGCGCCAATTCTCCACGCCGACGGCGGGGTCGTCGTCGGCGGTCACGTGCCCGCCGTGCACTACGACCCCCTGCGCGCCGATCTCCGCCGCCGCGTCGACATGCTGCTGCAGTACCCGGCGGCTGGGCACGCGGATGCGGTTGTTGGTGGATGCGACGTTGATGATGAACGGCGAGTGCACGAACAGCTGCACGCCAGCGGCCGCGGCTTCTTCCTTCAGGCCGGGCTGGTGGAAGGTGGGTTTCTTCCAGCTCTGCGGGTCGCCTAGCACGAGCTGGACCACCTCGACGCCCAGCTCGCGGGCTTCGTCGAGCGGGTTCGGGGAATTGACATGGGCACCGACGGGGAACGACATGCCGCCAGTCTAGGGCGACGTCGCTCGTCGGGGCTGGCGCCGGCGGGCATCTAGGATCAGGCCATGCATCCTTTCGCGTCGCAGTGGAACCACAACTCCGAGCTGTACCCGCAGGTGGCCGAGCTGATCTCAGACTGCAAGGTGGTGCTCGACGTGGGCTGCGGCGACGGCACCCTCGCCCGCTACCTCGCGGAGCAGGGCCACCAGGTAGTGGGTATCGACCGTAGCCCCGGAACACTTCCCGACGATGTGCCCGGCGCGCACTTCGAACTCGCCGACGCCAATAACCTCCCCTACGGCTACGACTCCTTCGACGCGGCGGTTGCGGTGGCGGCACTGCACCACAACCGCGAGCAGGGCCTGGTGCTCAGTGAGATGCGCCGCGTATTGCGGCCGGGCGGGCGCATCGTCGTGGTGGGGCTGGCCGCGGACAAGTCGGCGGCCGACTTTGCCGCCGCCGCAACAGACGCCGCGAAGGCGAAATGGCGGCAGCGCGGCAAGGAACTCTGGCACCCCGACGTGCCGGAGGCGGAGCCCCAACTGAGCTGGGACGAGACCCGTCAGCTCTTCAGCGAGTACCTCGAGGGCTCAACATGGGAGCGCGTCGGCACCTTCCGTTACCTCGCCACCTGGCAGCAGACGTAGCGTCAATGAAAACTGCAAAACTCGCCAACAGTCGATCGTCTCCCGTGGCAATCACGCGTGAGCACCTCAACTGTTGGCGAGTTTTGCAGTTTCACTCGGCGAACCCAGCCCGGCAGTCGACGGCATCAACGACCACCAGCAGCACCCGCCTACCTGATCCAAGGGATGAAACTTCATTGAACGCCCGCTATCCGACCGCTAGGCTGGCAACGTCCTCGGCGCGACGGGAGAGAGGAATCGTGTGCTGATCGCCCTGCTCACCGCTCACGCGATCCTGGCGATGGCGACGCCTGCCCTATCCCGAATTCTCCGTACCCGCACGTTCTTCATCCTCGCGCTTCCCCCACTCGCCACCGCGGCCTACCTCATTGCCCACGCCCCGACGGCGCTCGCCGGCGGCGCACTCACCGAGTCGTACCAATGGATACCCAGCCTGGACGTCCAGCTCCACTTCCGCATCGGGCTCGTTCAGTGGCTGCTGGGGCTGATCGTCTCCGTCATCGGCGTGCTCGTGCTGCTCTATTGCCGCTGGTACTTCGATGACAGGATGCCGAACCTCTCCGGCGGCGTCCTCCTGGCCTTCGCTGGGGCGATGATTGGCCTTGTCACGGCCGATAACCTCGTGGTGTTGTTCATCTTCTGGGAACTCACCACCATCTTTTCTTATCTCCTCATCGGCCACGACCCCACCCGACGAGCAAACCGCGGCGCCGCGTACACCGCCATGGTGGTCACCACCGCGGGTGGCCTCACCATGCTGCTCGGCATCGTCGCGCTCGGACACCAAGCGGGCACCTACTCGCTGAGCGCCATCGTCGACAACCCTCCGCTCACTCCCCTCGCCGGCGCTGGCGCGCTCATGATGCTCGTCGGGGCGCTCACCAAATCGGCGCTGATCCCTTTCCACTTCTGGTTGCCGGGCGCGATGGCTGCACCCACCCCCATCTCCGCATACCTCCATGCCGCCGCCATGGTGAAGGCCGGCGTGTACCTCGTCGCGGTGCTCGCGCCGGCGTTCTCCGACGTCCCATATTGGCGCCCGACGGTGTTGGTGCTCGGTGCGGCGACGATGGTCGTCGGCGGCTGGCGAGCGCTTCGGCAAACCGACCTCAAGCTGCTGCTCGCCTACGGCACCGTCTCCCAGCTGGGCTTCATGGTGCTGCTGGTGGGCATGGGCACGCGCGCCGGCATGCTGGCGGGGCTCGGCATGGTGGTGGCGCACTCGCTGTTCAAGTCGACGCTGTTCATGACGGTCGGCATCATCGACCACAGCTCGGGCACCCGCGACCTCACCCAGCTGAGCGGCGTAGGACGTCGCGCTCCCATCCTCGCGACGGTGGGTGGCCTCGCTGCCCTCTCCATGGCTGGCATGCCGCCACTCATCGGCTTCGTCACCAAGGAGTCGGCGTTCGAGTCCATCGTGTACCTCGTGCGCGGCGACCAGTACGCCATCACTCCGCTCGCAGGCATGTTCCTGGCCACCGCGCTCGTCTTTGGTTCGGCCCTCACCGTCGCGTACTCGCTGCGCTGGTGGTGGGGCGCGTTCGCGTCGAAGGACGGCGCGCCTGAGCTCCAGTGGCACTCCCCCGCGGTGACGATGACCGCCATTCCCGGCCTGCTCGCGGCGGCGTCGCTGGCGGGCGGTTTCCTCGGCGCCCCGCTCACGACGGCGCTGACAATGCACGCAGATACGGTCAAGCTGGGCGAACAGCCGCATGGCTTCGCCTTATGGCACGGTGTGACCGCCCCGCTGATCATGTCGGCGATCGCGTTGATCTCCGGCGTGGCGCTGTTCCTATTCCGCTCCGACATCGCGCGCATTCAGGCCACGTTCCCGAAGTCGACGTCGATGGAAGACATGTACCACGCCTCGATGCGTCTTCTCGACCGCCTCGCGGTGGAGACGACCGCCCGCATCCAGCGCGGTTCGCTGCCGGTCTACCTGGGCACCATCCTCGTCACCTTCGTGGTGCTGAGCGTCGTGGCGCTCATGGACATCCGCTTCTGGCCGCACGTGCGCTGGGGCGATTCCCTCTCCCAGCTCGCGGTGTGCTGCGTGATCGTCGCAGCCGCGTTTGGCGCCGCGAAATCCCGCGGGCGCGTGCGTGGCATCATGCTCACCGGCGCGACGGGGTACGGCCTGGCATTGCTGTTCGTGATGTGGGGCGCACCCGACCTAGCCCTCACCCAGCTGCTCGTCGAGACGGTGTCGCTGGTGGTGTTCGTGCTCGTCGTGCGCAAACTTCCTCGCTATTTCACCAACCGCCCGCTCAGCTCGTCGCGATGGTGGCGGGTGCTGCTCGCCGCGGCGGTGGGGACGACAGTCACGCTGATCGCGCTCGTTGCGGCCGGCGCGCGCCTCAATGCTCCCGTCTCGAAAGCCTGGTACACGGCCGCCTACGAGATCGGTTTCGGGCACAACATCGTGAACGTCGCCCTCGTCGACACCCGCGCCTGGGACACCTTCGGCGAGATCTCCGTGCTCGTCATCGCCGCGACGGGTGTGGCGTCGCTGATCTTCCTCCAAACCCGCGCGGGCGAGGTCAAGCCGACGTTGTCGCTGGCATCCGACGAACGCAAGATCGAAGCGGACACGTCGCCCGCGGTCTGGCTGCGCGCCGGTCAGACGATGTCGCCGTTCGCCCGTTCGCTGATCTTCGAGGTGGTCACGCGGTTCCTGTTCTGGCTGCTGGTGCTGATGAGCGTCTACCTGCTCATCGCCGGTCACAACGAGCCCGGCGGCGGTTTCGCGGGCGGCCTCGTCGCGGGCATGGCGCTCATGATGCGCTACCTGTCCGCCGGCCGCCACGAGCTCGACGACGCGGTCCCCTTCGACGCAGGCCGCCTCCTGGGCACCGGCCTGCTCCTGGCGATCGGCACCGCCATCGCACCCGTCTTCTTCGGTGGCGCAATCTTCCAAAGCTACGACGTGTACCTCAACCTGCCGGGCCCCGACACCATCACGCTCTTCGGCCAGGAGTACTTCTTCATGGGCGAGCTGCACCTCGTAACGTCGACGGTGTTCGACATCGGCGTGTACCTCGTCGTCGTGGGCACCCTGCTCGACCTGGCGCGCAGCCTAGGTTCGGGCATCGACACCCACCAGCTACAAGACCGCGCCCCCACCCCACTCGCAGATTCGACGAAGGCGCTGCCGGGAAGTAGGTACCGATGAGCGCAAACCTCGTCCTCGCCATCACCGCCGGCATCCTCGTCGCCTGCGGTGTGTACCTGATGCTGGAGCGCTCGCTGACCCGCATCCTGCTCGGTGTGATTCTGGCCAGCAACGGCGTGAACCTGCTGTTCCTCGTCGCCTCCGGCAGCCCGGGCACTCCGCCCATCTCGGGGCTCTTCGACGAGAACACCACCGCCGATCCACTCCCCCAGGCCATGGTGCTCACCGCCATCGTCATCACCATGGCCGTCACCGCGTTCTTACTCGCGCTCGCCTACCGCAGCTTCCAGCTGAGCGGGCACGACGAGGTGGCCGACGACGTCGAAGACCGCCGCATTCGCGAACTCGCCGAGGCCGATGAACAGTCTGATTCCTACGAGGAAACACACTTCTCCGACACCGGTGAGGATGTGGTGAGCGAATGACGAACCTCATCCCCGTACCCGTACTGCTCACGTTCTTCAGCGCGGCCATCACCCTGCTGTTCCCTAGGCGTTCCATCGTGCAGCGCATCATCTCGATTGGCTCGCTCACGGGCGTCGCGGTCATCGCCGCCGTCTTCATCGTGCTCACCGACCGGTACGGCGCCCTCGCGCTGTGGATCGGCGACTGGCCGGTGCCGCTCGGTATCTCGCTGGTCGTCGACCGACTGAGCGCGCTCATGCTGCTCGTCGCGAGCGTCGTCGCGCTGTCGGTGTTGCTGTTCTCGACGGGGCAAGACCAGGACGAGATCAAGCGGGAGACACCCGTGTCGATCTTCCACCCGACGTTCCTGCTGCTCATGGCGGGCATCTCGAACGCATTCCTGGCCGGCGACCTGTTCAACCTCTTCGTCGGTTTCGAGATCTTCCTGTTCTCCTCCTACGTGCTGCTCACGCTCGGCGGCACGAAGGAGCGCATCCGCGCCGGCACCACCTACGTCGTGGTGTCGCTGCTCAGCTCGACGCTGTTCCTCACCTCCCTAGCCGCGGTGTACGCCGCCACCGGCACGGTGAACATGGCACAGCTGTCCATCCGGCTCGGCCAACTCAGCGAGCCCGTGCAGCTCCTGCTGCAGAGCATGCTCCTGGTGACGTTCTCCATCAAGGCGGCGGTGTTCCCGCTGTTCAGCTGGCTGCCCGACTCCTACCCGACGGCGCCCGCCCCCGTCACCGCCGTCTTCGCCGGCTTGCTCACCAAGGTGGGCATCTACGCCATCATCCGCACGCAGACCCTCCTGTTCCCCAACTCGCCACTCAGCAACCTGCTCATGGTGGCGGCCCTGCTCACGATGGTGCTGGGCATCCTGGGTGCGTTGGCGCAGGTGGAGATCAAGCGAATGCTGTCGTTCACGCTCGTCTCCCACCTGGGCTACATGGTGTTCGGTATCTCGCTGGCAAGCCACACCGGGCTCGCGGCCACCATCTTCTACACCGCCCACCACATCACCATCCAGGCCGCGCTGTTCCTCGTGACTGGCCTCATCGAGCGGCGGGGAGGCACATCGTCGCTCGACGGGTTGGGCGGCCTACTCAAAGTCTCGCCAGTGTTGGCGATGCTGTTCTTCGTGCCCGCCATGAACCTGGGCGGCATTCCTCCGCTCTCGGGCTTCATCGGGAAGGTGGGGCTCCTACAAGCGGGCGCCGAATACGGCGGCACGCTCGTGTGGGTGACGATGATCGGCGGCGTCGTCACGTCGCTGCTCACCTTGATGTGCATGGCCAAGGTGTGGAACCGCGCGTTCTGGGGTGTCACGCCCGAGCGACCCGTCGTCGACGAAGAAGCCGCCGACCACGACGACGATCCCCGCTACATGCCCCCGATGATGGTGTTCGCGACGGGGGTGCTCGTCGCGTTCTCCCTGGCACTGACGTTCCTGGCGGGCCCGCTGTACGGCTACGCGGAGCGGGCCGCCGACTCCATCCGTAACCAGGCGTACGTGTCCACCGTGTTACCGGAGGGGGTGCGATGAAGCCGTCGAAGTTCCGCCAGCGCTACCACGTCAGCAGGTTCCGGTTCCGGCCTGCGGTGATGGTGATCAGTGCCCTGTTCTGGGCATTCCTGTGGGCGAGCTTCAGCCCGTTCATCCTCATCTCTGGCGCGCTGCTGGGCTGGGTTATCGGCATGATCTTCCCGCTCCCGCCCATCTACTGGCAGGGCCGGCTGCACCCCCTGGGGCTGATCCACCTAGTCACCCACCTCTTCGCCGACCTCACCGTGTCGTCCATCCGCTTGATCCGCTACATCTTCGAGCGCGACGTCAACCTCCACTCGTCGCTGCTCAGCGTCGATCTCCACACCGACGATGACCTCCACCAAACCGGCGTCGCCTCACTGATTTCGCTGGTGCCGGGCACCGTCGTCGTGGAAGTCGTGCGACACCCTAGGCGCCTGTATCTGCACTGCGTCGGCATGCACGAGCAGACCGAAGACGACATTTACGAGATGGTGATCGGCGTGGAGCGCCGGCTGGTGCGCGCCATCGGTTCCAAGGAAGAGATCGCCGCCTTCGAGGACGCGGTGGCTACTCCGACGGTGGCCCCCGCCACCGACTGGGACGCCGAAGAAGCTGACGCCGTCGAACAGGATTCGGGCGACGAGGAATCCATCGCCACCGATGAGGTCGCCGTCGGGCTTGGCTCTGGCGAGGCCGACGCCGCCGCCGACACGGAGGGAGGCAGACGTCGATGAACATCGTCATCACCATCGTGTTGGGCGCGGCCGTCGTGCTGCTCACGCTCTCGGCGCTGATCGCCGTCGAACGCCTCGCCACCGGCCCCAGCCAGCTCGACCGCTCCATCAGCTCCGACCTCCTCGTCGCCGTGGTGATCGCCGCGGTGGGTGTGTGGGCCGTCGCGAAGCGGCAAGACACCGAGATCGCCATGATCCTGCTGCTGTCGATGCTCGGATTCACCGGCGCCGTCTCCGTCGCGCGCATGGTGGGCGAGCGCGTCGTGCACCGTCGCTCAGATGACAAGAAGGAGGCCCAGAAATGATCGTGCTCGATCTCCTCGCAGCCATCTTCGTGCTGCTCGGCGCGTTCCTGTGCTTCGCCGCCGCCGTGGCGCTGATCCGGTTCCCCGACGTGCTCACCAAGCTGCACGCCATCACGAAGCCGCAGGTGCTGGGCATGACCTGCATCTGTCTCGGCGTCGCGCTCGGGGTACGCACCTGGTGGGCGTTGTTCGTCGCGGTGCTCGCCATCGGGTTCCAGCTGCTCACCGCGCCGGTGTCGGCCAGCATGGTGGCCCGCAGCGCGTATCGCTCCGGGCTGATCCCCCGTCGCAACCTCATCACCGACGACCTCGCCGACGACCTCGCGGACGTCAATCAGCCCAAGTAACCGTCGCACTCGCAGCCGCCTTGTGAGATAGATCAAGTTCGTGGCTCGTCTACCCACCACCAACTTGATCTATCTTGAACTTCGCTGGATACACGCCTCGAACTTGCGGGTCTTTCGCTAGGCTGACAGCGTGACGAAAAGCGTGTACATCTCGGCTGCAGAGCGGCAGGTAACCAAGTCGGCCATCGCCTTGGGCGTGCTCGAGTTGTTCTCGAGCCGCGTGAAAACCGTCGGCGTGTTCCGTCCCCTGGTGCACTCTCTCGACGAAGACCAGGTGGCCGAAGCCCTGCTCAGCCACCGAAACTCGAAGCAGACGCTCGCCTCCGCGCTCGGCGTCACCTACAAGCAGTACGCTGACGACCCCCTCGCGGCGATGGAGACCATCGTCCGCAAATACACCACGCTGGCGGAGCAATGCGACGCCATGGTCATCGTCGGCTCCGACTACACCGACATCGAGTCGACGCAGGAACTCGACCGCAACTCCCTGCTCGCCGCAAACCTCAACGCGCCGGTGCTCTTCGTCACCTCCCTCGCCGGGTACACCCCCGACGAGGTGCAGCGCCGCACGGAGGGCGCCGTCGAAGCGTTCGAGGCTCACCACAACACCGTGATCTCCATCGTCGGCACGCAGGCCAACCCCGCCGATCGCGACGAGTACGCCAGCGCACTGCGCGCCATCCGCGACGTGCCCGTCGCCGTCGTCCCCTACTCGGCCATGCTCAACGCACCCACCGTGCAGCAGCAGTTCGACGCCGCCGGCGTCCAGTTCTGGCGCGGCAACGAGGCGCTGCTGAAGGGCGAGGCGCTGCACACCATCGTCGGCGCGATGACGCTGCCCAACCTGCTGCCGCACCTCCAGCGCGAAGCGACGGTGGTGTTCCCCGCGGACCGCCTCGAGCTCGTGCCCGCGCTCATCATGGCGCATCGCTCGCCGGAGTACGGGCCGCTCGCCTCGCTCATCCTCACCGGCGGGTTCGAGATTCCCGAGTCGATGCAGAAGCTCTTCGCCGACGCCAACATCGATCTCCCGATCGGCATCACGAAGCAAGACACCTTCTCCACCGCCGCTAAGCTGCAGTCGGTGCACAGCTTCTCCACCTCGTCGCCGAGGAAGATCGAGGCCGCCCGCAACCTGTTCGCCTCCTACGTCGACCGCGAGCAGCTCCTCGCCGCCATCGACCTGCCCCGCACCGATCTCCGCACCCCGACGATGTTCGAGCACCAGCTCATGCAGATGGCGCGCACGCAGCATCGTCGCATCATCCTCACCAACACCGACGACGATCGCGTGCTGCAGGCCGCGTCGGTGGTGATGACCCGCGGTGTGGCAGACATCGTGCTCATCGGCGAGTCGGGCGCTATCTCTCGGCGCGCGTCGCAGCTGGGGCTGAACCTCTCTGGCGCCGACGTGGTGAGCCCCACGGATGCCGCCGTGCTCGATCGCTTGACCGACGGCTACCGCAAGCTGCACCCCGAGACCCCCGTCGACGATGCGCGCGCGGCGCTCGCCGACGTGAACACATTCGGCTCAATGATGGTGCAGCTCGGCATGGCCGACGGCATGGTCACCGGCATCAACACCAACACCGACGCCACGCTTCGTCCCGCGCTCGACACCGTCGGGATGCGCGACGACGTCAGCGTCGTGTCTGGATCGTTCCTGATGTGCATGGCAGACCGGGTGCTCGTCTACGCCGACTGCGCTGTCAACACCCATCCGACGGCGCAGGAGCTCGCGGACATCGCGTTGAGCTCCGCCGAGACTGCCGGCTACTTCGACGTCGAGCCGCGTGTCGCGATGCTGTCGTACTCCACGGGCCGCGGCGAGAATGCGGAAAGCGAGCGCATCAGTGAGGCCATCGACCTGGTGCGCGAACGTCGCCCCGAGCTGAAGATCGACGGGCCAATGCAGTTCGACGCCGCCGTCGACGCGAAGGTCGCCGAGCGGAAGATGCCAGGCTCCGAGGTAGCCGGGCAGGCGACGGTGTTCGTGTTCCCCGACCTCAGCACCGGAAACAACACCTACAAGGCCGTCGCGCGTCACTCCGGCGCGGTTGCCGTCGGGCCTATCCTGCAAGGGTTGGGCAAGGCCATCAACGACACGTCGTCTGGGGCGAGCGTCGAGGAAATCGTGCTCGCGGTGTCCATCACCGCCGTGCAGGCCCAGCACCTCTGACCCCAATCTGACCGTTATCCTCCACGCCTGAAAAAATTTTTCGAATCGGGGGTGGCTACCGCTTCTAGTGGAGGATAACGGTCATCTTTTCGATATCCCCCTCGAATGTGGCCCTCCGGCGTGTAAGGGTTGAAGTAGTCCAACCGCATATGAGGAGGACGAAATGACCATCAAGACCATCGCAAGCATCACTTCTGCAGCAGCCCTGGCACTTGGTGTTACAGCCTGCGGCGCCGACGAGGACAACGCGAGCGGCTCTACCCCGACGAGTGAACCCACCGTCACGGTGACTGAGACGCCGAACGAAGCCGAGGATGCCTCAACCTCCACTAATACGGAACCCGCGCCCAGCACGGACGAAGAGTCCAGCGAGAGCGCCCCTGAATCCACTGGTGATTCTCCGCAAACTAGCGACGGCTCCAATGTGAACCACGAGGATCAGAAGGAACAGCAGGCCCACGGTGACGCGAAGTTCACCTTCAACTACGTCACTGTCGAGGTATCCCAACCAGACAACCCGCCGAAACAGATCGATGGACTCTCCGGCATCTACGCAGAGACCTGCGTAACGAAGCTCCCGGACGAGTTCAAGGACAAGGGCAAGATGCCCGTCAACGCGTCGGCTTGGAAGCACGAGCTGGTGCCTTCCGGTACTGAGTTGAAGCGCAAGACCTCCGGTGGCTACAAGCCTGCCTACCCGGAGACCGCGGAACTAGCACCCGGTGAGTGCGTCTCTGGCTTCCTGAGCTTTGAGATGACGAATGAAGAGATCGACGGCATCCTCGTCAGCTACGACAACTCGCTGGGCGCTCACGCCCGCTGGTCGTTCGACTGATCGCGCACAGCGGTGCAGCCCACAAGCGTCGTCTTGCAAGATTGGCGACATTCAGAAGCCGATTACCACGCTGACGCGCTACGGTTGGATTCATGGCTACAGCGATGATCACCGGCGGTACTTCCGGCATTGGGCTGGCATTCGCACGTGAGCTCGCGGGCCGCGGCACAGACCTTGTGCTCGTGGCCCGCGACGCGCAGCGTCTCGCGTCGATCGCGTCGGATTTCGAAGAAAAGTTCGGCGTGTCCGTCGAGACGCATCAAGCGGATCTGGCGGTGCGAGAAGACGTCGAACGCATCGCGGAGATCATTGAAGACCCGTCGAAACCGCTCGACCTGTTCATCAACAACGCCGGCTTCGGGCTCCACTCGACGGTGCTCGACCCCGCGCACATCGTCGAGCACGCGCGCGCCCTCGACGTGATGTGCCTCGCAGTACTGATCCTGGGAGGCGCAGCCGGGCGAGCCATGCGCGCCCGCGGCAAGGGGCGCATCATCAACGTCGCGTCGTCGGCCGGATTCATTTTCACCGGAAACTACTCGGCGGTGAAGGCTTGGGCGTACAACTACTCGGAGTCGCTGGGCGTCGAACTGCACGGCACGGGCGTCACCGTCACCGCGCTCTGCCCCGGATGGGTCAAGACGGAGTTCCACGAGCGCGCCGGCATCAAGGCCCACAGCCTCCCTGACCTCGTCTGGATCAATATCGACACCCTCATCCGCCAGTGCCTCGCCGACGCGGAAAAGGGCAAGCCGGTGAGCATCCCGTCGCTGAAATGGAAGATTGCGCTCATCGTCGCGAAGTTTGCCCCGAAATCGTTCCTGCGGTGGTTCTCCCGCAAACTCACTAACTCCCGCAAGAAGTAACACATGGCGAAGGAACTCGAAGTTCAACGGAAGCGCTACTCCAAACGTACCAGCATGGCGACGCGGCAGGCAGCGCAGATGCTGCTTCTCAGGCCCGCGCTGCAACGCCTACTGACAATCCGCGTGCACGGGCGGGCGAACATTGCCAACCTCGAGGCGCCCTTCGTGGTGTTCGGCAACCACAGCTCCCACTTCGACGCGCCGCTCATCCTGACGTCACTGCCCAGCAAGCTCAGCTCGCACGTCGCCGTCGGCGCCGCGGGGGATCACTTCTACGACAAGTGGTGGAAGTCCGCCCCTATGAGCCTGTTCATGAACGGCTACCCCATCGACCGCGGCAAGGGCGGCAAGGGTTCCAAGAAGGGGCAGCGTGGCATGTCCGCGGCGCTGCTCTCCGACGGTGTCCCGCTGCTGATTTTCCCCGAAGGCACGCGTTCGCGCACCGGCGCGATGGGCCGCTTCCACCACGGCACTGCGGCGCTGTGTATTTCGAATGGCTGCCCGGCTGTGCCCATCGCGCTGGTTGGCGCGTACGAGGCTTGGCCAGCCCAGCAGCGCCAGATGCCCCGCGGTAGGCCGGAGGTGCACGTCGTGATTGGGCGGCCGATGTTCCCGCAGCGTGGCGAGATCGCGCACTCGTTCAGTGAGCGCATGCGCAGGCAGCTGATCGAGCTCCATGACAACACCGCCATGGCCTACGGGCGCAAGACCCTCGTCGAATATGCACGTAACGCCGCGCTCGAAGAGGCGGCGAAATCTGAAGTTGATCGACTGGCCCGTCAGGCCAAACAACAGGCAACCCGTCAGGAGGACGAATGATTGACGACGTCAAGCAGCAAAAGTGGTGGGGTTGGGGTGAAGAGCACCTCGGCTACTCCGACGAGGGGCGGCCCAAGTTCCGCTCCTTCGTGAAGAAGATGGTGGGCCTCGACATCTACGACGCCACCCCGGCGAAGCCTGACTTCTCCAGCCTCGACGTGCCAGCGCCGCAGATCGACGACACGCTGCGCGAAAAGCTGCGGAAGATCGTCGGCGAGAAGTACCTCCACGACGACGATGAGACCCGCGTCGTGCACTGCTACGGCAAGGGCGTACGCGACCTCATGCGCATCCGTCGCGGCGACTTGGGGCGCATCCCCGATGTCGTGCTCTACCCCGCCGACGAGGACGAGATCATTCAGATCATGGACACCGTCGTCGAGGCGGACGCCGTGCTGATTCCGTTCGGCGGCGGCTCGAACATCGTCGGCGCCCTGGAGGCGCAGCCCGACGAGCAACGCGCCGTCGTGAGCGTCAACATGGGGCGTTTGAACAAGGTGCTGGAGATCGACGAGGAGTCCGGCCTCGCGCGCATCCAGGCCGGTGTATTTGGCCCTGACATGGAAGAGCAGCTGGGCGCGCGGGGGTGGACGATGGGTCACCAGCCTGACTCGTTCGTGTGGTCGACCCTCGGCGGCTGGATTGCGACGCGCTCCACCGGCATGCAGTCCGACAAGTACGGCGACATCGCCGACATCACGCGCGGCCTGCGCATGGTGATGCCGGGCGAGGTGCTGGAACTGCGCCCGCTGCCGTCGACGTCGTCGGGCCCGAGCGTGCGCGAGATGGTGCTGGGCTCCGAGGGGCGCCTCGGCATCATCACCGAGGCGTGGATGCAGGTGCACCGCATCCCCGAGGCACGCGAGATTCAGTCATACTTCTTCCCCGACTACTACGCCGGCCTCAAGGCTTGCCAGGAGATTGTGGAGTCCGACGCCGACGTGATGATGGCGCGCGTCTCCGACGCGATCGAGACGCAGTACATCATGGCCAACGGCAAGGAATCGAGCTCCAAGATCTCCAAGTGGTCGAACCAGGCCGTGCAGAAGTTCATGGAAGTGAAGAAGTGGGATCTGGAGCAGATCGCCATGTGTCTCGTCGGCTTTGAGGGGTCGCCCAACCATGTGCGCTATGAGAAGGGCCTCGTCAGCAAGATCGTGCGCAAGCACGGCGGCTTCGGCGTCGGCTCCGGCCCGGGCAGCATGTACGACCAGAAGAAGTACGACACCCCCTACATCCGCGACTACATGCTCGACCGCGGCCTGATCTGCGACGTGTCCGAGACCACCACGCCGTGGAGCAAGGCCGTTGAAATCTACGACGAAACCCGCAAGGCCTTCTTTAAGGCACTGGAAACGACGGGGCGTCAGGGCACCGTGTTCTGCCACCTATCGCACTCGTACCACGCAGGTGCGTGTCAGTACTTCACGTTCGTCATCAACGACAACACGGAGACGGCCGAGCACAGCTACGACGTGTGCAAGCAGGCCGTGCAGCAGGCGTTCATGGATCACCACGGCACGGTGTCGCACCACCACGGCGTGGGCGAAGAGCACAGCCCGTGGATGGAGCAGGACATTTCGCCGGCAGGCGTGCACGTGCAGCGGGTGCTGTTCGAGGGCATCGACCCGGGCAAGAATCTGAACCCCGGCAAGATCGTCCACGACGGCGAGCCCGGCGTCTCCAGTAACTCGCTCCACTGACGAAACTCGGACACGAAACGACAGTTTTCGACTTCCAGACTGCGAAACTCGCCTCGGTGGAGGCTAAAACACAATCTGGAAGTCGAAAACTGTCCCGCCTGGCCACACGCGGTCCCCGCGGGTCACAGAGCGGACCGAATGAGCAACAACGCCTGCGCGGAGGAAGCCATGTAGTGTTGCCCCCCCTCAATTGGATGCCATGATGGCTTCGTGGCAACGACGTCACACTTTACGGAAGGGGAAACCATGAAATACACGACGAAGTTATCTGCAACCGTCATCGGGTTGCTCTGTTTGTCGCTGGGCTCGATAGCGTTGCCCGCCATGGGGGCAACAAGCTCAGGCTGTACTGCGTTCGCAGAGACGCCGAGGAAGACTGGCGAAATGAACTTGGTTGCTAAGGCGGGGCGTACAGGTTGCTCCGGCCGCGCAACCAGGATCGACATCTACATCTACCATGATCAACCCAATTGGTTTGATGGCGAACTCGTCCACTCCTCCAAGACCGCGATCAACTGGCGTGGTCAGTTGGACTGGACTCGCGATAAGAGGCAGGCAAAAGGCTGGGGACTCTACTCATATGCGAAGACCGCCGCTGGTCAGACTGCCCGTTCTCGCACCACCATTCCTTGGAGCAAATAGTTGACTCGCGTCACCACGGTCGAGTTGCAGGGTGTCTCCCATCGCTACGGCAGGCGCTCTGCGCTCACCGATGTCTCGTTGCAGCTGCACAGCGGCGTCGTCGGCTTGCTCGGCCCCAATGGTGCCGGCAAGTCAACGCTGATGAAGGTCCTTTCGACCGTTCTTGTTCCCCAGACTGGGTCCGTCACATTCGATGGCCTCGACATCACGCGTGAGCCCGATCAGGCCCGCGCGCTGCTGGGATATCTGCCACAACGCTTCGACGTCATGGGCTTCAGCACAGTCCGGCACAACGTCGAGTACGCGGCATGGGCCCATGGACTGGACAGGTCCGAGGCACATGATGCGGCCAACGACATCCTCGAGCGAGTCGACTTGGCTGGCCGCGCACGCTCGTTGGCCCGATCGCTGTCGGGAGGAATGCGACAACGGCTCGGTATCGCGTGCGCCATGGTCCACCGGCCTGCGGTACTGCTGCTCGACGAGCCCACCGTCGGGCTTGATCCACAACAGCGATTCGAGTTACGCACCATGATCACCGAACTGGGTCGTGATTCAATCATCTTGATCTCGACTCATCTGGTCGAAGACTTGACTCGTTCTGCCTCGCAGGTTGTCGTCATGCATGCTGGCCGCATCACATACGACGGCACCATCGCAGGTCTTGAGCAGCTTGGATCCGACCCCGATGCTGCATACGCCTCTTCGTTGGAAGCTGGCTACCATGCGGTCTTGGCGTCGAGGAGGGACTGATTTGTCCCCAACGATTCCGTTTCGTCGTTGGCAGCTCACGAGTGTAGGACTGTGTTCGGCTGCCATCACAGTGGTACTCACGTTGCCCCTGCTCACCGATCCCCTCAACCCTGCTACCCTTCGGGACCTGGCTGACGCGGTGAGAGGTGGCCTCGCCTTGTGGGCGCTTCCACTGGGGTGGCTGATGGTGTGGGCAATGCTGCCACATCGCGCCGATTCCGTGGTCGTGGGCGCAGCTCCGGCGCGCGCTCGTGGATCCATCGTGTTCAGCCAGATGGTGCAGATCTCCACCGCGGTCGGGGTGGGCTTGGCTGCGATGCTTTTGCCTGTGACGATCGCGCTGGCCACCGCGGAGCACTGGACGATCGGCGACATCTTTGCTTTGCTGGCACTGCTGGTGGCAGTGTGCTCCTTGATCCCAGTGGCAGGCGGTATCGCAGCGTGTGTCGGACCGCGACTGGGCCTACTTCTTACTCCCGCGTCACTGATGGCTTGGATATTCGTTCCACCGTATGTCATCAACGACCAGCTATTGACCAACCATCCGGTGTCGATCATGTCCTTGTGCTACTTCTGGTCACTGGCGGGGGCGGGTCTGGGCGAGATGCCAGTCTGGCAGACTGAGGTATTGCGTATCCTCTTCTATTCACTGGTGTGGCTAGTTGGTTGCATTGTTGCTGCTGCATGCGCGCGATGGCGAGTAGCCCATCGGTGGCAGACGCTCAAGCCCGCCCTGCTTTGGTTGCTGCCCGTCAGCGTCGCAGCCGTGGTCGCCTTCCAGATGCCGCTGCTGTACGTGGATGATCCCAACGAGGAAGTACGGTGCACCCGGCACAATGGCTTCGAACTCTGTCTGTATCCCGTCTCGGAACCCAAACGGGCCGCTCTCATCGATGCACTGACTCCTTTCATCGAGGTGCTGCGGCCTTCCTCCCCTTGGCTGTTCACTGAGGCCTCGCCCAGCCCTGGACAGGCTCAAGCCATCCATCTCACTCCGGGCCGTACCAGCGTTCACACCGCCCAACTCGAAGTGATCTGGAACAGCACCGCGGCCTTGATGCCCAGCGCACTGTGCCCCGAGGGCTCCGAAGAGCATCTTGCGGTGCTCGATGCGGCCCATTCCGAACTCTTGCGCCGAGCCAAACCGCGGGCAAACAACAGCGTCCAAGCCATCTTCACGCAAGCCATGAGCGAAACGATGGCTTCCCCATATTCGGAGCGTTTCACGAGCCTTACGGATGAGGCCTTCGCGCGCTGGGTCGTTTCCACCTCACCTGCTGCTCGGACATGCTCGCTGACTACCAAGGACCTCCCATGAACGGATGGACTCGCGGCCGAGTCCCCTCAGTGCTGCTGATCACTTGGCTAGCAGCGCTCGTGATCCTCATCGTCGGATGGTACATCCCTGTACTGGGCCCAGAGCCTTGGTCGAAAGTCGACCAGCCTCGGCCCATGGCCATCATCGATGCGCTGCCGGTCTTAGTGGGAACGGTGGGAATCTATGCGCTCACACCACGTCTCTCGTGGCTCGACATGCAGTCACCGCGTCGCATTTGGCTGCGCGAGGCTTTGGGCGCTGCCTTCGTGATCATCGCGGCATCGGTAATGGGCATCATCGCTCGCCTGACGTGGGAGGTCTCCAACTGGTTCGTGCATATCTCCCCTGACATCGCAGCCGAGTACGTCTGGGCGAACCGTGACTTCCTCTCCCCGGTTGCGCTGGTGGCCACCAGCGCAACCACGACTGCGGCCGTCATTGCCATCACCTATGCGACCACCGCCGTCATCGGGCCCAGCGTTGGGCCGGCAACGTCCCTGCTGTGGCTGCTCGGTCTGTACCTGCTTCAGGGCCAGTATGACTTCCCATTGCTCCAACACGGGTATCGAGTGGAACCACTCGATTGGAGCGACTACGTGGGCACCAGTGCCTTCGTTGCAGTGTGCATCGCGGTCTATGTGCTTCGTAATCGCCCTTTGCTTCGACGCCCACAGCACAACGCATAGACTGAGGGAATGCTTTCCGTGCTCTCGCCCGCCAAGACGCTCGACTTCGATTCGAAATCCTGCACGAAGAAGCACTCCGAACCGCGCATGCTTCGTGAAACGTCCGGGCTCGTCGAGGTGCTGCGGGCGAAGTCAGCCGACGATCTCCAGGCGCTCATGAGCGTCTCGGAAGACATTGCGACGCTCAACGTCGAGCGCTTCCGCGCCTACGAGCCGGAGCACACCCGCTCCAACGCGAAGCCCGCGGTGCTCGCATTCGACGGAGACGTCTACCGTGGGCTGGAGGCCTGCAGCTTCGACGCGCGCGACTTCACCGAGTCGCAGAAAACACTGCGCATCCTCTCGGGCCTGTACGGCATCCTGCGCCCGCTCGACCTCATCCAGCCCTACCGCCTCGAGATGGGCACGAAGCTCTCCACCATGCGCGGCGACGATCTGTACGAGTGGTGGGGCACCCGCATCACCGACGCGCTGCGTCGCGATCTCGACGCCTCACCGGGCGCGAATATGCTGGTCAACCTGGCGTCGAACGAGTACTTCAAAGCAGTCCAGCCCGAGCGCCTGGGCGGGCGGGTCATCAGCCCACGCTTCGAGGATCGCGCCCCCGACGGCACCCCCCGCGTGGTATCGTTCCACGCCAAACGGGCGCGCGGCGCGATGGCGGGCTGGCTCGTGCGCAACAGAGTGCGCACGGCGAGCGCCATCACCCAGTTCGACGGGCTCGGATACCGCTATGACGAAGAACGGTCGACCAAAGACCAACCGGTGTTCATCCGGTAGCTTTGGCCGACCGCTTCGACTTGGGCGACGATGCCCTAGTGCTTACATGCTGCCCATCGCGAACAGGCCTGCGAGCATGAGGATGAACATGAGCACGATGAAGGCCAAAGCGACGATGGAGATGATCGACAGGATCTTGCTGATGAGGTAGCCGGTCTTGAGGTTGCCATCCCAACAGTATGGAGCGCCGGCCTCAATCTCCTTCTTGGCCTGACCGCCCATGTACCAGCCGATGAACGCGGTGATACTAGTAAAGAAACCGAGGATGCCGAGGATGAGCACCGTCTGAGCCTGGGGGTGCTCCGCCTGCTGCCCGTACGCGGCGTACTGCTGCATGCCGGTGGGCTGCTGGTAGCTGCCGTAGCCGCCCTGCTGCGACTGGCCGTACGGCTGCGAACCGTAGTTCGGCTGGTTGTAGTCTCCCTGTGGGTCCTGACCGTACTGGGACATGTGTTTCCTTTCTCAGCTTGCCTTCGTGACGCACCACGAGAGCAGTCAACATTGAGCCGAGTCAAAAATACCAATACCTCGGGGGCAAGCGCATATCGAGGCGTGCGCATCCCGACGATCTCCCCGCAAGGTGGGCACCAAGCGAGGCGGCGATTCATTGGGTACGCCGGAGTCGTTGTGCCCCCTCGGCACCATAGTCTGTGACTATGAGATTGAGCGGCATCGGGGTCAGCCCTGGGTTGGCGCAGGGCCGTGTCGTCGTCGTGCACCACGACGCGGTCGAGCTTCCGGCGACGGAGCCCGTCGAAGCGGATCCCGACGAGGTGCAACGGCTGATCGTCGCGACGCTGGAAGAGGTTGCGCGCGGCATGGAGCAACGCGCGGAGTCCGTCGCGGAACCGGATTCGGCCGACGTGCTGCGCGCCACTGCCATGATCGCCCGCGATCCAGCGATCAGCGACGAGGTGGGCCGGCAATTGCGGGCTGGCAAGGGCAGACTCCGCGCTCTGGCGGGTGCCATCGACCACTTTGCGCAGATGCTCAGCAGCCTGGGCGGCTACATGGCGGAACGGGTGGCCGACCTGCGCGACGTGCATCGTCGCGCACACGCCAGGTTGCTCGGGCGCCCGGAGCCTGGCCTGCCGGAACTCACCGAGCCGGCGGTGATCGTCGCGACGGAGCTCGCCCCGGCGGACACCGTCGGCCTCGATTCCGACATGGTGCTGGCGGTGGTGACCGAGCAGGGCGGACCGACGTCGCACACGGCGATCCTGGCCTCGCAGCTCGGCATCCCCGCCGTCGTGCAGTGCGCCGGCATCCTTGACGTGGATGCCACGTTCCTGGCGGTGGATGGCACCGTCGGGCAGGTGGCGGTCAATCCCAACCACGACGACACCGACGAGTGGGCTCGCAAAGGGGAGCGTCGCGCTGCGCTCGAGCAGCAGGACGGGGGGCCGGGCCACACAAAAGACGGTAGGCCGGTAGCGCTGTTGGCGAACCTGGGAACGGTTGCCGACGCGATGGCTGCCGGCCGCTCCGACGTTGAGGGCACGGGCTTGTTTCGCAGCGAGTTCCTGTATCTGGGGCGGCAGACGGCGCCGAGTGTGGAGGAGCAAACCGACACCTACCGTCGTATTTTCCAGGCGCTCCAGGGGCGCAAGATCGTCATCCGTACGCTCGATTCTGGCGCTGACAAGCCACTTCCCTTCGTCCCCACCAGCATCGACGAGAACCCTGCGCTCGGGATGCGGGGGATGCGGCTCTATGGGGTGATGCCCCGCATCATCACCGATCAACTCACGGCGATCGCGCAGGCCGCCCGCATCACGCGCACCGATGTATGGGTGATGGCGCCGATGGTCTCCACTGCGTCCGAGGCGGCCTGGTTCTACGAGCTCGCGCACAGCGTCGAGATCCCGCACGTCGGGGCGATGCTCGAAGTACCTAGCGCCGCGTTGCAGGCGAGCCACGTGCTGGAGGCTTGCGATTTCGCATCGCTCGGCACGAACGACCTCTCGCAGTATCTCTTCGCTGCCGATCGCCTGAACGGTGGGCTCGCCGACCTCCTCGACGCCTGGCAACCCGCCTTGTGGCAGCTCACGAAGCTCGCCGCCGACGCGGGGGCGGCTGCGGGCAAACCCATCGGCATGTGTGGTGAGGCATGTGGCGACCCGCTCCTGGCGCTACTGGCCGTAGGGGCTGGGGTGCAGTCGCTGTCGATGGCGCTGCCCCGGGTGCCGCTGGTTCGTGCGTCACTGGCGCGGCACACCGTCGCAGACTGTGAGGAGATGTTGGAGGCCGTGCTCGCTGCCACTTCACCGACGGCGGCGCGGCGAGCCGTGCACTCCCTCGCTCACCCTGATCTCAAGCAGGTGCTCTGAGCCAGCTGCTGGGCTTCATCGTCGATGATCGAAGCTTTGGTGGATAGCTGCTTGGTGTGCCCGGCGTTAAGAGTGCGGCGCCAAGAAACCGATGCACTTCGGCCAGAGCAAGGCCAACTTCGGGTTCGAATAATCCGCTACTTTTCAATTAAGTCGCCTAGTCAGGACACCAAACCGGGCAAGAAAAGGATCACTCGAACCTACGACGAATGAAAATGCGTGTATTTGCCATCTCGGCTTTGAAGTGACCCCCCTCCGAGCTATTGTTTCATTCGCCACGCAGTTGAAGGTACGTAAGTTCCCCCCCATCAACTACCTGGAAACGCGTGGCCGAGGCCGGACGCTCCCCCCCCATGCGTCCGGCCTCCTCTTATGTTTCCTCCCCGCAGCGCGACTGAGCGCACACCAGAGGCCGATTATGGGGTTCGCGGGCCGGTTTTCGGCATCTGGTGTGCGCTCAGTCGCACGAGAGCGAAGTACGCTCGGTACACTCATGGCCCATGACGGAACTCATTCGCAGCGACATCATCGACGGCGTCGGCCACCTCACGTTGTGTCGCCCACGCGCCATCAACGCGCTCAATCTCGAGATGCTCGAAGCCGTCTACGAGACACTGCAACGCTGGCTACACAAGAAGACCATCACCGCCATCGAGCTGCGAGGAGAAGGCGAGCGCGGGTTCTGCGCGGGCGCCGACGTGCGCGAACTGCGCCAGAACCTTCTCGACGATGGCCCCTGGCTGCAATTCCTCGAACTCGAGTACGCCGTCGACATGATGCTCGCCACCTCCCCCGCGCCCGTCACCGCGCAGATGCACGGCATCACCATGGGCGGTGGGCTGGGCCTCACCGGACATGCCGCGAGGCGCATCGTCGGGCAATCCTCCACGCTGGCCATGCCCGAAACGAAGATCGGTTTCTTCCCCGACTGCGCCATCATGTACCAGCTCTCGCGCGCCGGCGCGGTCGGCACACACCTCGCGCTCACCAGCCGCACCTTCACCGGCGGCGACGCGCTGCGTCTCAACATCGCCGACGATTCCCGCGACGGCGAACTCCCCGCTCCGCTATTCTCACCCGAGGCTGAATGGATTGAGGAGTGCTACCAGGGCGACGACGCCGTCGAGATCGTGCGTCGCCTCGAAGAGCATGAACACCCGGATGCGAACGCTGCCGCTACCGACATCCGCGCGCACAGCCCGTTCGCGGTGCACGTCGCGCTGCGCGGCCTGCGTGGTGCCACCAACCTGCGGTTATCCGAGGTATTCGGCCAAGATCTGCGCCTGGCCGAACGCATGATTCCCATCGACTTCGCCGAGGGCGTGCGCGCGCTACTCGTCGACAAAGACAACCGCCCGCAGTGGCGCTGGCAGCGTCTCGAAGACGTGCCGGAGTCCGCCGTCGACGAGGTGTTCGCCTAACTCCCATCACCGACGACACCCAACACCGCCAGCACCGGCTACCTTGGAGTCCAGCTCTGAAGGGAGACGGCATGCTCACTTGGTTGTGGATCGTCGGCATCACTGCGGAAGCCATGACCGGCGCACTCGCGGCGGGCAAGGCCCGCATGGATCTGTTCGGCGTGATTATGGTCGGCTTCGTGACGGCGCTCGGCGGTGGCACCATCCGCGACGTGTTGCTCGACAACCACCCCCTCATCTGGATCCGGGAGCCGCTCTACCTCCTTCTGGTCGTCGGCGCCTCGGTGGTGGCGATGTCGATCTCCCACCTCATGAAGTACTTTCGACAGTGGTTCCTGCTGCTCGACGCCCTCGGGCTGGTCGTCTTCTCCATCCTTGGCGCCCAAGCTGCGCTCGACATGGGCTTCGGCGTCGTCATCGCGGTCATGGCCGCGGTGCTCACCGGCGTTTCCGGCGGCATCATGCGCGACCTGCTCTGCGACCGCATCCCCCTAGTCTTCCAGCAGGAGCTCTACGGCTCGATCTCGGCCGTCTGCGGACTCGGCTACGTCGGGCTCTTGACCGCTGGAGCATCAACGAGCTGGGCCGTCGGTATCACGCTGGCCGTCGGATTCGTACTGCGCGTCCTTGCGATCCGCTTCCGGATCAACCTGCCCATATTCCACTATGACGAAAGCTACTTCGACAACCGGCGAGCCATCCGACGTGCCCTGCGCAATCTGCGCGACCGCACCACCGGTCGCTCGCCCGAGGAGCCCACGTCGCCAGCCACACCGTCGGAGCATTGACGGCCCCGGCATCAGCTGAGCGCCAAGATCGATCCCCTACTTCTTCGGCGGGCGCCGCATTCCGAGGGCGATGTTGACTAGCGCGATGCCCGTCCACACGACGGCGAGCGCGAGGAGCCCGGCATCCAGGACGATGGCCGTGAGGGGGACGGCCATGACGAGCGACACCACGGCGACGGCGATGCGCCCTCCCCTGCTCGACTGCTCAGCAATCGCGCTACGTCGACGCTCGGCAGCCTCGGCTTCGAACCGCCGGCGCACCGTCGCCTCAACTTTGTGCGCCATCGCGTCCACCAGCGCGGGCTCGATCTCGGCACCGCGTTCCTTGCGGACCTCCAGCGCCGCCTCGATATCGTCGCGGCCAATTTCGCTCATAGCAATACAGCCTACCGACGGTGGGGGCACTCGAGACGTGGACCTCTTGGCAAGCGTCTAGGATGGTGGGGCTAGCACGATTTGCCGCAAGGAGATGCATGTCCGACGTTCGCGAGATCATCATCATCGGGTCCGGCCCTGCCGGGTACACCGCAGCGATCTACGCTGCCCGCGCCAACCTCGCGCCGCTGGTGTTTGAGGGCGCGTTGGATTCCGGTGGCGCGCTCATGAACACCACCGATGTGGAGAATTTCCCAGGCTTCCCCGAGGGCATCCAGGGCCCTGACCTCATGCTGCAGATGCGCGCACAGGCCGAGCGCTTCGGCGCCGAGATCATCACCGACGACGTCGAGGCCGTCGAGCTCACCGGCGACATCAAGGTGGTGAAGGATTCCGACGGCACCGAGTACCGCGCGCGTGCGGTGATTCTCGCGATGGGCTCTGGCTACCGTCGCCTCGGGCTCCCCGACGAAGACCGCCTCTCCGGACGTGGCGTGAGCTGGTGCGCCACCTGCGACGGCGCCTTCTTCCGCGACAAGCCCATCGCCGTGATTGGCGGAGGCGACTCCGCGATGGAGGAGGCGACGTTCCTGTCACGCTTCGGTTCGAAGGTCACGGTGGTGCACCGTCGCGACGAGCTGCGCGCGTCGCACATCATGGCCGAGCGCGCGATGAACGACCCGAAGATCGAGTTCGCTTGGAACTCGCAGGTCACCGGCATCAAGGGTGAGAATTCCGTCGAGGCGCTCATCCTCACCGACACGGTCACGGGCGAGACGCGCGAGCTTGAGGTGGGCGGCGTGTTCGTCGCGATTGGGCATGACCCGCGCTCCGCACTCGTGCAGGGCCAGGTGGAGCTCGACGCCGAAGGCTACGTGCTCGTCGACGGCGCCACCTCCATCACCAACGTTCCTGGCGTGTTCGCGTGTGGCGACCTCGTCGACCACCGCTACCGCCAGGCCATCACCGCCGCCGGCAGCGGTTGCAAGGCCGCGCTCGACGCCGAAAAATTCCTCGCTTCCTTGGGCAACTGACTCGACTGATTGGAGACACGCATGGCTATCACTGCCGTTACTGAGACCACATTCGCCGACGAGGTGCTCAACCACGAAGGGCTCGTCGTCGTTGACTACTGGGCCGACTGGTGCGCGCCCTGCAAACAGATTGCACCCATCCTCGAAGAGCTCGACGGGGAATACGCCGACGTGAAATTCGTCAAGGTCGATACCAACGCGGAGCCCGGCCTCGCCGCCCAGCAGGGTGTGATGAGCCTGCCCACGCTCCAGTTCTTCCAAGGTGGCAGCGTCGAGAAGTCGCTCACGGGCGGCAAGACGAAGAAGGCGCTGCAGAAGGTCATCGACGAGCTGCGCTGACGTGGCTGACGAGAAGAACGTAGTGAGCAACGCGCAAGCCGTCGAGGGCGAGCAACCAGAGCGCAAGGCCAAGCAGCCGAAGCCTCCGATTCCGACCCTGTTCACCATCGCCGCCGTGCTGGTGGCGGTGGCGCTCATCGGCGGCTCCTACTTGCTCGGCCGCGATCTCGGCGCGTCTACCGCGCCCACGCCTAGCGCCACACCGCCGCCAGCTGCGTTGACGCTGCCCCAACAGCTCGAAGGCTACACGCTGTCGAAGGCGGGCGAGCCGTCGACGGCGCCGGACATGTCGCAACAGATTCTGCGCGGTGAGTACACCGACGGCTCGAACCAGTTCATCGTCGTGCTCACCAGGCCCGTCGATGATGTCGAGAAGTTCATGACCGACGCCGGTGTCACCGATCTGCAAGGGGTGGGCGACGGTGCCCCCTCGTCGCCCCATGCATCCGACGGTGGCTCTTCGTCACCCCACTCATCTGGCGGCTCGGGTGCGGCGGAGATGTGCGGGCGTTCGACGGACACCACGTTCGCTGCCTGCGGGCGTCTGGTGAGCGCTGAGGGGTTGCCGACGACGGGGCAGCTCATCGTCGCCACCACCGAGCTTCCACCCGAGACGTTGCGGGCGTTGCTCGCGCAGATTCCTCGCTGACCAGTGTGTGGAATAGCTGGGCATTCCGGCCCAGTTCGGTGCTGCACGGCGTAGACTGCTCGGGGTGAGCACCCCCAGACATGAGACCCGGCTCGACAGGTTCGTCGACAACTACGCCGTGCGCACGCAAGGGATGCGGGTGTCTGCTGTGCGGGCGCTGTTCGCCGTCGCGAATCGCCCCGAGATCGTCTCGCTGGCCGGTGGCATGCCGAACATCAAGGATCTGGGCCTCGACGCCATCGCCGGCAACGTCGCTCGACTGATCCGCGAGCGCGGTGCGCAGGTGATGCAGTATGGTTCCGGTCAAGGTGAGCCCGAGATTCGCGAGCGCATCTGCGACGTCATGGCGCTCGAGTCCATCGAAGCGCACCCCGACGATGTCGTCGTCACGGCGGGTTCCCAGCAGGGTCTCGACCTCGTGACGCGCGTGTTCTGCGACCCCGGCGACGTAGTTCTCGCCGAGTCGCCGAGCTATGTGGGCGCCCTCGGCACCTTCCACTCCTACCAGGCGGAAGTGGTGCACGTGCCGTCCGACGGCGACGGCATCGACGCGGCCGCGCTGCGGGAGACGATCCGTCGCGTGCGCAGCGCGAGGAAGAACGTGAAGTTCCTCTACACCATTCCAAACTTCAACAACCCTTCGGGTTTGCTGCAGCCGGTGGAGCGTCGTCGGGAGATCCTCGACGTGTGCAGCGCCGAGCAAGTGATGGTCGTCGAAGATAACCCATATGGCCTGCTCACGCTGGAATCAGAGCCGCTGCCAGCGATGCGGTCCATGGACCCCGAGGTGATCTACCTCGGCTCGTTTTCGAAGATCTTCGCCCCCGGATTTCGGGTTGGTTGGGTGCTCGCCCCGCACGCTGTGCGCGAGAAGCTCACCCTGGCGCAGGAGTCGGCGACGCTGTGTCCGCCGGTGTTCTCGCAGTTCGCGATCGCCGACTACCTCGAGCACTACCCCTGGCGGCAGCAGATCGTGTCGTACCGAGACATGTACCGCGGGCGCCGCGACGCGATGCTCGAAGAGCTCGCCCGCCAGATGCCCGATGGTGTCACGTGGACCGAACCCAAGGGCGGCTTCTTCGTGTGGCTCACCCTGCCCGATGGCATCGACGCGCAGGCCATGCTACCCCGTGGCGTCAACGCGCGCGTCGCATACGTACCCGGCGCCGCCTTCTACGTCGACGGCCAGGGCACCAACAACATTCGGTTGTCGTACTGCTTCCCCACGGCAGAACGCATCCGCGAGGGGGTACGTCGGCTTGCGAAGGTGATTCGCAGCGAGGTGGATATGCAGCAGGTGTTCGGCACAACCACTACGCACCCCCACCGATTCAACGGCCTCGGACCCATGCCAGATTTGAGCTGACAAGGAGTGTTGCTATGAGCGTGATCGTCATTGCCGGGGGGCTCTCCCACGAGCGCGACATTTCTTTGCGTTCGGGGCGACGTGTCTCCGCACAGCTCAGGGCTGCCGGACACGACGTGTTGCAGGCCGACGTCGACGCCCGCCTGTTGCCCCTCCTCGACGAGCACCCCGACGCCGTCGTCGTGCCAATGCTGCACGGCGGCCTGGGTGAGGATGGGGCACTGCGGGAGGTGTTCGAAACGCTCGGAGTGCGGTTCGTCGGCTCGAACGGGCGCGCCGCGCGTCGAACATTCGACAAGGCTATCGCTACACCGATCGTGGCCGCAGCCGGCGTCGCGACGCCCAAGCAGGTAGCGCTGCCACAAGACGTATTCAAAGAGCTCGGCGCTGAACGCATCATGGATTCGCTGACTGCGCGGCTGGGTTTCCCCCTCGTGGTGAAGCCGGCGGCATCCGGCTCCGCGCTGGGGGTCGCCATGGTCGGATCGATCGAGGAGCTCCCGACGGCGCTCGTCGGCGCCTTCGCCTACGGCAACACCGTAGTCATCGAAGAATTCGTCGACGGTACCGAGGTGGCCGTTACCATCGTCGACGAGGGCGCGGGCCCCGTCGCGCTGCCCATCGTCGAAGTGCGCCCGGCATCGGGCATGTACGACTACGAGGCCAGGTACACCGCCGGACAGACGCGCTTCGTGACCCCGCCAGAGTTTCCCGACGACGTGGCCGCCCGGGTGGCCGAGGCTGCCGTGGTGGCGCATCAGGCACTGGGGCTCGAGCAGCTGTCGCGCATGGACATGATCGTGCGCCCCGACGGGGAACCCGTGTTCATTGAGGGCAATGTCGCCCCTGGAATGACGGAGACTTCACTGGCCCCCCTCGCCTTTGAAGCCGCGGGGCGCTCCATTGGCGACGTGTTCTGCGCGCTCGTGGAGCGAGCCAGATGACCCTGCGCGCGAAGCAGGCGACGGCCATCACGGTGAGTGTGCTGGTGGCCATCGTGATGGTCGTCCTTGGGCTGTGGCAAATGCACCGCTTCCAGTTGTCCGTCGAACAGATCGCGGCAGACCGTGCTGCCCAGGCACCCGTCGAACTTGCACCGGCGGTACACGAGGACGGCTCCGTCGACGATATCTACGGGCGCACGGTCACCGCGTCGGGAAGCTATCTGCCGGATGCGGAACAGGTGGTGGGCACGACGGAGGCCCGCGTCGTCACCGCGTTGCAGCTCGACGACGGGCGTGTGCTGGCGGTCGTGCGTGGAGGTGTGGGGCCAGGTGAGCGGCCGGCTCCCCCACCGGAGGGCCCACAGCACATCCGAGGTGTGTTTCTGGCGAGCGACAGTGCGGCCGAACGTCCAAACGGCTCCGTCCGACTGCAGACCCTGGCACAAACTTGGCCTGGTCCGCTGATTTCGGGCTACGTCACGCTCGACGAGCAGGCCTCCGCTCAGCAGGGGCTTGCTCCCGCGCGCGTGCAACTGCCCGACCAGAAGGGCACCGCCATGCACAAGGGGTACGCGTTGCAGTGGTGGGTGTTTGCCGTCGCATCCATCGCGTTCGGCGTGTTCTTAAGCCGGCAATTCCAGGTTGAGGAGCGCAAACGCCTCGCACGCAGCCAGGCGGGTGCCAAGGCAAAGAAGGACTGACCTTTACGACGCCTGGTGCGGCAGCGCGCCTACGGCTGCATGAATCGAAGCCTCGGCAGCGTTCACTTCGATGTCGAAGATCGTTCGCCCGATGGCTTCGACGATGAGCGCAAAGGACAAGGCACCGGGATCCGGGTGTCCGGTACTACGCTCGGCAAGCGGCCTGGCTCTGCCCTTGAGGGGAGTCAGCGGGGCCGTTGCCTCAGCCGCGCGCAACGCCTCGGTGGCGGCTAATGCCCAGGCCGTCGCCAAGGCATTACCGTCATCTGCGGCCCTGCGCAGCTCGCTGACGAAGGGAATGATGGCATCCACCATGGTCTTATCCCCGAGGGCCGCTCCCCCAAGGTGCTGGATGGATTCGCTGAAGGCCTTGGCCCCTTGGATTACCTGCTCGGGGCTCGCCTCGGCAGTATCCGTGAAGGCGCCTGCCCAGGCGTCGAGTCCCGCTCCCCACAGCACGCCGGAAGTGCCACCTGCCTCTTCAGCCCAGGCGTCGCCTGCCTTACGAAGCACGGTGTTCGCTCCCCAACCTTGCTGCAGTGCGCCACGAGCCGCGCTCGTAGCAGCGTGCAGACCTCGAACCATGCCACGGCCGTGATCGCCATCAGCGGCGACGGCGTCAATCCTGCCCAAGGCCTCCTCGCAGTCCCGAATCGCTCGATTCGCCTCGTCAAGACCGTCGACGATGGCCCTCGCCGATTGCTGAGAGCTGGGAGAACCAATGACCTCTTCCGATGCGTCTAACTGCTCTTCATCGTCAGTGGCCTCAGCGCCGGATGCCCATTCAACGCTGCCTCTGCTCCATGCTGGCGTGGAGGCCGGCGCACGCCACAGCTCTTCCAACTCGTCGTCGAGCCATCCAAGGGTCAGCGAAACTCCGCCCATATCGAGGCTCGTCACGAGCTCCCCCACTTCGGGAAGAACGATCTCGAGGTCGTTGGCCTCCAGCCTTCGCGAGACGATGTCCCACAACAGAAAGAGCTCTTCGTATTTCGTGGAACCCAGCCCATTGAGCATCACGGCGACACGCCCAGAGCTTCCCGCCGGGCGTTCCTTCAACAGCTCGTCAACCAGAAGCTCGCCAAGTTCCGTCGCTGGAACCCAGTCGATGTCACGAAGCCCCGGCTCACCGTGAATCCCGAGGCCAAGGCCCATCTTGCCGTCGGGCACCGTGAAGTGTGGTTCCGATGCCCCAGGGAAGGTGCATCCTGAGAAGGCAAGCCCCAGCGAGAACGTGTTGCGGTTGGCCAACTCTCCAACTCTGACCACCTCATCCAGCGACGCTCCCCGCTCTGCTGCGGCGCCCATAATCTTGAACACGAAGAAATCACCAGCAATACCGCGACGATCACTCATACGATCCGCCGGCGCACTGGCGATGTCGTCAGTCACAATCACCTGTCGGGCGGGAACGCCCTGAGACTCGAGCCTGCTACCCGCGAGCCCGAAGTTCATCACGTCGCCGGCGTAATTGCCGTAGGTGAAGATCACTCCCGCACCCTGGTTTGCGGCCTTACCGACGGAGTATGCATGGGCGGCCGACGGCGAAGTGAAGAGATTCCCGACGACGGCGCCCGCCCCAAATCCTGGGCCCACTAACCCGGCGAACGCCGGATAGTGCCCCGAGCCGCCGCCCAGGATGACGGCAACTTTCGGGCCCGACGCCCGTTGCACCACCCCTCCAGTCACTGCTCGCAAGCGATCGGAATACAGCTTCACGTACCCCTTCAGGGATTCTTCGGAGAACTGTGCGGGATCGTTGAAGATGGTGGTCATGGCGTCATTCCCTTCCTTGGGTGTTCGACAGTAGCAGACGTCTACGTGTCTGGGCCCTCACCCTCATGGTCTCACGCCGCGACGGACTCAGTTCGTGGGTTCCGCTTCGATCTCGTCGATGCGCTGCTGCACGTACTTGGTTGCCTTGCGTTCCGCGAAGAAGCTGAGGAACGGCACCGTTCCTGCCAGCGCGATGCCGAGGAGCCACTTCCAGGACCACTTGATCCTCATGCCGAGGTTCACGACGCTAATCAACAAGATGGCGTACAGCCAGCCGTGCGTGACTCCGACGTACTGGACGAGGCGCCCGTCGTTGGCGAGGTACTTGATGGGCATCGCGATGAGGGTGAGCACGACCAGCAGCACGCCCACCACCCAGGCGAGCACCTGGTACACGCGCAAGCTGCTACGGATGGCCGGCAAGTCTTCCACATCCACCTCGCGTAGATCGTCGGCTTCTACCTCGACTTCCTCGAAATCATCCATTTGTCGACATACCTCTATATCTATTTAGTGATTTGATGGCTTGTCTTTATATCGTTTTGCCGTTGATGATCGCCACGATGCGCTCGAGGTCCTCCCCCGTCGCAAACTCGATGGTGATCTTGCCCTTGTTGCGCCCGATGTTCACCTTTACCCGAGTATCGAAGTGATCGCTGAGCGACGCCGAGAGGCTGCGTTCTTGATCCGACGGAAGGCGCGGGGCGCGCTCCACCACGCGGCGTTCGCTGTTGTGCTTGTCGAGTACAACGAGTTCCTCCGTCGCACGCACCGAGAGGCCCTCCGCGATGATGCGCGTAGCGAGCGCCTCCATCGCCGCTGGGGTGTCGAGCCCGAGCAGGGCCTTCGCATGGCCAGCCGTGAGCACTCCGGCCGCCACCTTGGTCTGCACGGACGTTGGCAACCCTAGCAGGCGCAGTGTGTTGGAGATCTGTGGACGAGAGCGATGAATTCTTGTCGAAAGCTCTTCCTTTGTGCAGCCGAACTCTTCTAGGAGCTGCTCGTATGCGAGCGCCTCCTCAATGGGATTCAAGTCTGATCGGTGTACGTTCTCGATGAGCGCATCGCGGAGCATCGAGTCGTCGTCGGTGTTGCGGATGACTGCCGGAATCGTCTTCTGCCCAGCCCGTTCACTCGCGCGTAGGCGCCGCTCTCCCATGATGAGTTCATACGAACCCGCCTTGAGTGGGCGCACCACCACCGGCTGCAGAACGCCGAAGGCCTTGATCGACTCCGCGAGCTCGTCGAGTTCATCTTCGTCGAAGTCCCGACGCGGCTGCTTCGGGTTCGGCTGAATCGTTCCTAGTGAGATCTCTTTGAACGAGACGCGGTCGTCGTCATCCGTCTTCGTCATGAGTGCGTCCAGGCCCTTGCCAAGACGCGACGGCTTCGTCGTCGCCATGTGTTACTCCTTTGGTTTCACTTGGTTCGCGATGAGCTCCGCAGCGGTGTGGTAGGCGACGGCTCCTTCTGATCGCGGCTGATAGGTAAGGACTGTCTGCCCGAAACTGGGCGCTTCGGCGATGCGTACGGAACGGGGAATCTCCACATCGAGCAACTCGTCGGGGAAGTGCGCCCGCACTTCTTCCGCCACATCCTTCGACAGGTTAGTGCGTCGGTCATACATCGTGAGCAGGATGTTCGTCAGTCGAAGGTCATCGTTCATCGACCCCTTGACTCGGTTGATGGTGTTCATCAGTGCGGTCACGCCTTCGAGTGCGTAGTACTCGGTCTGAATGGGCACCATGATTTCCTTCGCAGCCACCAGTGCATTGAGTGTCAAAAGACCCAGTGACGGTGGACAGTCGATGAAAATATAGTCGACGCCACTCGTTTCCAGATAGTCGTCGATGGCGTTACTCATTCGAGATTCCCGTCCCGCTGCCGTAGCGAGCTCCATCTCCGCAGCGGCGAGGTCGATCGTCGCAGGGAGTACGTGGAGATTGGGGGAGTGAGGGGTCTGCTGTGCGTGGGCGATGATGGGATCACCTTCGATCAACACTTCGTAGGTGCCTAGTGTGCCCTGCGAGTGTTCGATGCCGAGAGCGGTCGAGGCGTTGCCCTGTGGGTCGTTGTCGATCACCAGCACGTTGAGCCCTCCCATGGCGAGTGCCATCGCGACGTTGACCGTCGTTGTCGTCTTACCCACGCCACCCTTCTGGTTTGCGACGACGATCACCCGCGGTGCCTGCGGTTTGGGCAGCCGGCTCGTGGCGATCTCGTCTGGGTGGAGCTCGTCGCCATACTCCGACTCAGGTTCCATCCCGTACTCATCGAGATCCCCGTCGAATTTGGCGCGCCGCGGCTGAGCTGCAGTGTCTTCCGTTCCACGTGGAACGTCCGCACCGCCCTCTGGGGAACTGTTCGACGGGGCGTCGTCCGACGTCGACTTACGTTTGCGGAAAAAGATCGCCACAGTGCTCCAATCGCTCGTGCGATGCGAGTCTACCTGTTCTACTCGACAATCACATGTCGATTGCGTTCCACGTGGAACGCAACTCTCGGGTCAGGAGGTGCGACGGACTCGCACTGCTCTTGTGCCCTCGAGGCCCTGGGGGAGTGTCAGCTCAAGTATCTCGGCTGAGCAGCGGCGTTGAGCGAGAACCTTGCTGGCCTTCGTCACCTCTTGGTCCGCCGACTGCCCTTTGAGCGCGACGAGCTGCCCGTCGGGCAGGAATAGATCCGCCGTCCACCCCAGCAGTTTGGAGAGTGGAGCGACGGCACGGCAGGTCACGAGGTCGAACAGGGCGGAGTGCCTCGCCTCAGTGGCGAGCTCTTCCGCACGTGCTCGCACAACGCTCACCTGATCCTGAATCTGCAGCCGCCCCACGACGCGCTGCAGGAACTCCGCCCGTCGCTGTAGGGGCTCCACCAAGGTAACCCGGAGATCCGGGCGCACGAGGGCTACCGGAATACCGGGCAGGCCAGCACCACTGCCGATGTCCGCCACGTGGAGGCCTTCCGGAATCGCGTCAACCAGCGCAATGGAGTTGGCGATGTGGCGTGTCCACACGCGTTCACCTTCTCGCGGGCCGAGCAGGCCCCACGTAAGCCCCTCGTCAAGCAATATGTCGACATATCTATTTACCTGCTTAGCTGCTTGTGGATATAAAGATGAAAGCGCGGCCCGAGCCGCGCTTTCATCCATCGACACTGGGCCGAGATCGGTCATGGCTTCTGCACCACGACTCGGCGGTTCGGGGGCTCGCCCTCCGATTCGCTCATCAAACCGGCGCCGGCAACCTCGTCGTGGACGATCTTTCGTTCGTACGCGTTGAGCGGCATCATGCGTACCGGGTCGCCGGTTTCCTGCACCTCGGCGATCGCGTCGCGAGCCATGGCGACGAGTTCCGCGCGGCGACGCTCGCGGAAACCAGCCACGTCGACCATCAGCCGAGAGCGATGACCCGTCTCCGTCATCACAACAAGACGAGAGAGTTCCTGGAGGGCGTCGAGCACCTTGCCGTCCTTGCCCACGAGCAAGTCGGAGTCAGTGTCGATGGCGACGAACGCTCGCCCCTCAGAGACAGAGTTCTCGATGTCACCGTCGAGATCGGCGATGTCGAGCAATTCTTCGAGGTAATCCGCGACGAGGTCGCCTTCAGCCAGGAGGCTGGATTCGCTATCACTCATGAGCGTCCTTTCACTTCTTCTTGCGCTGAGCACGCGATTGCTGGCGGGGCTGCTGCCTGGTCACCACGCGCTTGCCATCCGCATCCACGCGGACGGTAGAGCGGGTCACCTGCTGCCGCTGCACCCTGGGGGGAGTGGGGGTCGTCGTCTCGTCGACGTCGTCGGTGGGTGTCACACCCTGCCCGCGCACCTTGCGGGTGGTGGGAGCGTTCGTCGCGCCCCTACGCTTACGACGAGCCTTCTCGCGGCGCTCGCGCATGATCTGATCCGGGTCTTGACCCTTCGCGCGCATCCGCTCTTCCCAGTCGATGTAGGCAGGGGTATTGGGGGCAGGGTTGTTGCGAATGAGGATGCCCTGCTGCGCCATCGTCCACACATTCGAGGCAAACCAGTACAGCAAGACGCCAATGGGGATCACCACCGACGACATGGCGTAGATGACCGGGAACACGTACAGCATAATCTTTTGCTGCTGCGCCATCGGCCCCGTGAGCGCCTCCGGCGGCATGTTCTTGCGCATGAGCTGCAGCTGCGTGATGAACAGCGCCCCCACCATCAAAATCACCAGGATGATGCCGAGAATCTGCGTCATGCCAAAGGGCGTGAGCGGGAAAATCCGCGACGCGAGCTCGGCGCCGAACAGCTTCGCACTCTGCAGCGACTCAACCAGCTCCGGGCGGTCCTTCAACCACTGGCCACGCACGGGACCGTCGGATGCTCCCTGCAGCACACGGAACAACGCGAGGAAGATGGGCATCTGAATGAGCAGGGGGAAGCATGACGCCATGGGGTTGACGCCTTCTTCCTTGTACAGCTTCATCGTTTCTTGGCCGAGACGCTCACGGTCGCTGCCGTACTTCTTCTGCAACTCCTGCATCTTGGGTTGGAGCAGCTGCATGTTGCGCGAACTGTTGATCTGCTTCACGAACAGCGGAATCATCGCCGTACGCACAACGACGGTGAGCGAAACAATCGCCAGCGCCCACGCAGCACCCTTCGGCAGATTCAGCCATACACCCCAAACCCAGTGGAACATCACCAGCAGCCCGGAGACCGCCCAGTACAGCGGCTGCATCATCGTCGACAACAAGCCCATGAAGGCGTCGCCGATGCCCAGGGGGACAACAAACTCCATCAGATACTCACCTCAAGTGTCTTCTGCGAGGTCATCTCTGCCTCCCAGGTGTCGTATTCCTTGGTGCCAGGAACATAATCCACGCCGCCCATCGACCACGGATGGCAGCGCACTAGCCGCCACACAATCAGACCGCACCCGCGCACCGCCCCGTGCACCTCCAGCGCCCTCAGCCCGTACTCGGAGCACGTCGGATGAAACTTGCACACATCCCCGTACAGCGGCGAGATCCAGCGTCGCCAACCCTTGACGAACCAGATGAGCGGATACTTCAGCATTGGCACGCCTTCTGGAAGGCTTTGCGCCACGCGGAAACCACGTCGTCGCGCAGCTCGGCGCCTGCGTCCGCAATCGAAGGCAGGGCGCGCACGACGACGTCCGTGTGCATGGGTGTGGGCAGATCCGCGACGATATGCCGCAGCCGACGCTTCACGCGGTTCCTGGTGACGGCATTGCCCACTTTCTTGGACACAACAAAACCCACCCGGGTCACCTCGGGTGGATTCGTGTGGGGTGGTCGGCCTACGTGCACGACGACCGACGCTCCTGCCGCTCTCACGCCATTACGAAAGCAGGCAGTGAAGTCTGCGGGAGCTTTCAGACGGCGCGAGGTAGGCAGCACGGAGCAGGATCAGGCCGACAGCTCGGCGCGGCCCTTGCGACGACGAGCGGCCAGAATCCGGCGGCCGGCCCGAGTGCGCATGCGGCTGCGGAAGCCGTGGGTGCGGCTGCGACGACGATTGCTCGGCTGGAAGGTACGCTTGCTCATGCGAGAATTCTCCGTAACGATGCTGGTAATCACAAGCCCGAAGGCCTGAGGACGTGGGCTGTCCGAGACAGCGGCTATGTAACGATACGCGCTTGAGGGGCGTTTCTCCAAACCCAAACCCCGCCGATGCAAATTACATCAATGTAGTCCAGCCGACACGCCGATGTATTCACTCAAACAGGTTGCAGAACATCCGCGAGGGTACTAGGTTCAGGTGTCACCCGCGTCTGTGGGAAACTCTGTGGAAATGTGGACAATGAGCATGCGCTCACGAGAGTAACAAGGGGTCTTTGTGACTGACGCTATTGACCTCGACGTCATGTGGGACAGCGTCATTGATTCCGCCGACGCGCCAACCCGTGCGTGGCTGCGTCGCACCAAACCCATCGCGATGCACGGTTCGACGATGATGCTGGCCGTGAGCGACGAACCCACCCGCGAACGCATCGAGACCCGCCTGCGCGTCGCCCTCGAGGAGCAGCTGTCCGATCATTTCAATACCCCGACACACCTCGCGGTGATGATTGATCCAGATCAGGTGCCCGAGCAGCGCCCGGCCGCTGCGGAAGTCGACGAGGAGGTGGCGTCGCAGCTTCCCGAACCCATTTTGGCGAAGCCTCGACCCCAGTCCGACGTTCGCCTCAATCCCCGCTACACCTTCGAGAGTTTCGTCGCTGGATCGTCGAACCGTTTCGCACACGCCGCGGCCGCCGCTGTCGCGGAAACCCCCGGCAAGGCGTACAACCCACTGCTCATTTACGGCGCGTCGGGGTTGGGTAAGACGCATCTGCTGCACGCCATCGGGCACTACGTGATGAGCTACTACGAGAATCTCCGCGTGAAGTACGTATCGACGGAGGAGCTCACCAACGACTTCATCAACGCCATCTCGAGCAACCGCACTGCGGAGTTTCGGAGCGCGTATCGCGACATCGACGTGTTGCTCGTCGACGACATTCAATTCCTGGCGCAGAAGATCCAGACCCAGGAAGAGTTCTTCCACACGTTCAACACGCTGCACAATGCGCAGAAGCAGATCGTGATGACATCCGACCGCCCGCCGAAGTTGCTGGAGGCGCTGGAACCTCGGCTGCGTTCGCGCTTCGAGTGGGGGCTCATGACCGACATTCAGCCCCCCGACCTCGAAACTCGCATCGCTATTTTGCGTAAGAAGGTGGCCTCGCAGCGCCTGACCGCGGGTACGCAGGTGCTGGAACTCATCGCGGCTCGGATTACGACGAACATCCGCGAGCTCGAGGGTGCGCTCACCCGCATTGCAGCGCTCGCGTCGCTGGATCAGCAGGAGATCACGACGGAGCTCGCCACCGAGGTGCTCGACAGCCTCATCCCAGAGGGCGAGGTGCAGGTGGATGCGCAGACGATCATGGAAGCCACCAGCGAGTACTTCAATATTTCGATGGACGATCTCACCGGGACGAGCCGCGTCGCGGGGATTGCCATGCCCCGCCACATCGCCATCTACTTGTGCCGGGAACTGACGGAGCTATCTCTGCCCAAGATCGGCGCCAAATTCGGGGGCCGCGATCACTCGACGGTGCTGAACTCCGTGCGTCGCGTCACCGATCGCATCAGTGAAGATCGGTCGTTGTTCACGCAGGTGACCGAGCTCACCAACAAGATCAAACAGCGCTGAGCGCCCATCTTGCGAATTCCCGCGCCTCGACGCGGCGCTCTCGCGTTCCCACTCCCGCCTGTGGATAAGTGCTGTTGTTCCGGTGTGGATTCTCCTGTGGAAAACTTTTCGAGGATGGCTATCCACAAATCCTCAGCGTGTAATTCGACAACTTCGTTGTACTTATCCACAGCCTTCATTACGAGTAGGACAAGGATCGATGCCAGTTATCCACAGTGTCCACAGCACCTACTACTACTGTGAGTAGATATACAACCAAGAGTCTTCAAACTCTCCAGCGTGGAAACACAAGAAATTCGCCAGGTACGGTTGAGGCGTGACGGTAGCAGCCAGGGCAGTGTCCCTTACCAAGCAATACGGCAGCGGCGACACCACGGTGGTTGCCCTGGAGAGCGTCGACTTCGAAATCGAGCAGGGGAAGTTCACGGCGATCATGGGCCCGTCGGGCTCCGGCAAATCCACGCTGATGCACCTGCTTGCTGCCCTCGATGCGCCCACCTCGGGGCAAGTCTTCATCGGCGACACCGACGTCGCAGCACTCGACGACACCACGCTCACGAAACTTCGACGCGAGCGTATTGGCTTCATTTTTCAGGCCTTCAATCTCATCCCCACGCTGTCTGCGGAAGAAAACATCGTGTTGCCGGTGTCCATCGCCGGCGGCAAGGTTGATCGAGCCTGGTTTGACAAGGTCGTCAACATGCTTGATCTGCGTGACCGACTGGGGCACACCCCGTCGGAACTCTCCGGCGGCCAGCAGCAGCGCGTCGCGTGCGCCCGAGCGCTCATGAATCGCCCCGAGATTGTGTTCGGCGACGAGCCCACCGGCAACCTCGACTCCGTCGCCGCCGCAGAAGTGTTGTCATTCTTGCGGGCCAGCGTGGATGACTTCGGCCAAACCGTCGTCATGGTCACCCACGACGCCACCGCGGCGAGCTACGCCGACCGTGCCGTGTTCCTCTCCGACGGGCGCATCGTCGACGAGGTGCATAGCCCCACGCAAGACGATCTGCTGCAGACGATGGCACGCCTCTACCCACGCCTCGACGAGCACGGGAATCCGGTGGTTACTGACGATGACCCGCAGCCGAGCGAGCCGTCTGCCAAGCCGCGACGGGCGTTGTGATCGCCCATGTGGAAGGCCACGTTCAAGTCGCTGCTTGCACGCAAATTCCGCCTGGTGCTGAGCGCACTGTCCATTGTGCTCGGCATCGCATTCATTGCCGGCTCGTTGATGTTCACCAATCTGCTGTCGCGTGGGTTCGACGAGATCGTGCAGTCCACAGTGGCGGACGTCAACGTGAGCGACGGGAACCTCGGGATCGATTCTTCTCCTGCTGACCTTGCGCAGCCCAGCCGGGCCTTGACGCCCGCCGACATTGAGAAGATCCAGGCCGTCGACGGTGTGAGCAAGGCGGTCGGCTCGGTGCTCAACACCCAGGTATTCGTGCTTGACGCGAATGACCGCGTCGTCGGCATCCCCGGCGCACCAGGCATCGGAGCTAACTGGCACGACACCCCTGCCGTCGGCGGGATAGAGAGCGCGCGCATCGTCGACGGGCGCCCCCCGAAGGCCAACAACGAGGTTGTCATTGATCCGGGCACCGCCGAACGCGCTGGGCGCAGTATCGGGGATACGGTCCGCGTCGCCACGCCTTTCGACGGAGTGCAGGAGTTCACGCTCGTCGGCACCGGCACGTACGGCTCCGGCTCGACGGCGGGCGCGGCGTATCTGTTCTTCACGCTCGACGAAGCGCAGCAGCTCTTTGTGGGGGGCAAGGATGTCTACCAGGCGGTATGGATCAGCACCGACCAGTCGAAAGACGCAAATGACGTAGCCAAGGCGGTGTCCGAGGTGCTTCCCGAGGGTTGGAAGGCCGAGACGGGCGCGAAGCTCGCTGACGAGATCCGCGACGCACTGGGTGCAGGCATGGGCTTCGTCAACACGGTGCTGCTGATCTTCGCCGCCATCGCGCTGCTCGTCGCAACCATGCTCATCGTCAACACGTTCTCGATCCTCGTCGCCCAGCGCTCCCGCGAGCTCGCGGTGCTGCGCGCCATCGGCGCCACGAGGGCGCAGGTGCGCACGTCGGTGCTGCTCGAAGCCATCGTCATGGGGGTGATTGGAGCGACGCTGGGTATCGGCGTCGGGTACCTGCTGGTGTGGGGCCTCATGGCGCTCATGGGCTCAGCCGGCATCGATTTGGGCGCGGCCCAGCCGCAGCTCACGTGGCAGTCGATCGTCGCATCGTATGCCGTCGGCATCGTGATTACGGCTATCGCGGCGTTGGTGCCGGCGGTTCGGGCGTCGCGCACCCGCCCCGTCGAAGCGCTCGCCGAGGCCAGCCACTCGAGCGCGAAACCCGACGGCGGTGCGCTCGCGCTCGTCGGAGTGATGATGGTGGAGATCGCCATCGCGCTCATCGTGTGCGGATTGTGGATCGACGTGCCTGGCCCACTGTGGTGGATCGGTATCGGATGCGCGACGATGCTCGTCGGCGCCGTGCTTGCCATGCCGTGGCTCGGCGCGCCTGTCATCGCGTGCGCGAGCTGGGTGTTTCGACGCGTATTCGGCACCGTCGGCACGCTCGCTGGGCGCAATTCCACGCGGCAGCCTGGCCGTACGGCGGCCACGGCGGCCACGCTCACGATCGGGTTGGCCCTCGTCACGACGGTCGCGGTGCTTGCCGCGAGCATCAGCACGTCGCTCAAGACTCAGCTGTCGGCAGATCAGCGCGGTGACTTCGTCGTCGCGCCCCTCACCATGACCCCCTTCGACGGGAAGCTGGCCGAGCAGGTGGAGGGCGTCGATGGCGTCGATTGGGTTGCGGCGCTGTGGCCAGCGCAGGCGCAGCTCCCCGGTGAGCAGAAACCGGTCACGATGGCCGGCACCACGCCGCGGGGCCTCCACGAAGGCACCGCGACGGAGATCGTCGCGGGCACCATGACCGACGAGCCAGATTCCGCGGTGATTTCCGCGAAGTTCGCCAGCGATCAGCAGCTGTCGCTTGGCATGACGTTCGAGCTCGCGGGCTCGGTGGGCACGCAGCAGCTACTGGTGACAGGTATCGCCGATGACGATGCTCCGGCGCAGGTCATCGTCAACAAGGCAACGCTGGATAAGATCGCCGACTCGCGGGTGGTGAGGAAGCTCGTGGTGTTCACCGACGACGGCGCCGACGCCGAGCAGGTTCGGCAGGGGTTGCTGAACGCGACGAGCGAGGTGAAGACCGTCGCTGTGTCGGACGTGCACGAGTATGTGCAGGATCGCGTCGATCAGTTCCAGCAGGTGGTCGGGTTGCTCTACGGGCTGCTCGGGCTGGCGTTGGTGATTTCGGTACTCGGCATTGTCAACACGCTGTCGCTGAGCGTGATCGAGCGCACGCGCGAGATCGGACTGCTGCGTGCGGTGGGGGTGACGAGGCGGCAGATTCGTCGCATGATCACTCTCGAATCCGTGCTCGTCACGGTGATGGGATCCGTGTTGGGTGTGCTGCTCGGGCTGCTGTTTGGCGTGGTGCTGCAGCGTGCGAACGTCGATGCGGGGATCGACACGCTGGATGTGCCGTGGCTGCAGCTTGTGCTCATGCTCGTGGTGGCTGCGGTGTTCGGCATGCTCGCCGCGATTTCGCCCGCGCGGCGCGCCGCGAAGCTGCCGGTGCTGGATTCAATTGCGACGCTGTAGCGGTAGCGCTACCGCAGAGAAGGTGTGGCCGATATGATCGTCGGAGTGTGACCGCCGTGGGCTACACCTGTGGAAGAACGAGGAGAAGCAAGTGAAAATCCGTGTGGAGCGCGACGCGCTGGCCGACGCCGTTGCCTGGGTTGCCCGCAGCCTGCCGAACCGTCCCACCGCACCGATCCTCTCAGGCATGCTGCTGAGCGCCGACGGTGATGCGGTGACGCTGTCCAGTTTTGATTCCACCACCTCGGCGAAGGTAGCGCTGCCCGCGCAGGTGCACGACGAGGGCACCGTCCTCGTGTCGGGGCGTCTGCTCGCTGAGATCGCGCGTTCGCTGCCGAACAAGCCTGTCGAACTGGATGCGGACCACTCGAAGGTCGAGCTCACCTGCGGTTCGGCACACTTCACGTTGCAGACACTGCCGGTCGACGAGTACCCCACCCTGCCCGACATGCCCACGCAGGCGGGCACCGTCGACGCTTCCACGTTCGAGCGCGCCGTCGCGCAGGTGTTTGTGGCGGCCGGGCGCGACGAGTTGCTGTCGGTGTTCACTGGCGTGCGGGTGGAAATCGACGGCGAGACGCTGTCGCTGCTGGCCACCGACCGCTACCGCATGGCGCTGAAGGAAATTACCTGGAATCCGTCGACGCCCGACGCCGAGGGCGCGGTGCTCATCCCGGGCAAGGTGCTCTCCGACACGGCGAAGGCGATGTCGGGCGGCGACGAGGTCACCATCTCGCTGTCCACCACCGAGGCCGAAGGCGAGGGCCTGGCGGGCTTCGTCGGCGAGGGCAGCTACGGCAAGCGCGAGGCCACGACGCGGTTGCTGTCGCAGTCGTTCCCGAAGGTGCGGCACCTTATGGATGTTGACGGCACCGTGAACGTCCGCGTCTCCCGCGACGAGCTGCTCGGCGCGGTGAAGCGCGTGAAGCTCGTCGCAGAGCGCAACACTCCGCTGCGCATGGTCATCAACGACGATCACGTCACCCTCGAGGCTGCCACGGGAGACCAGGCGCAGGGCACGGAAGCAATCCCTGCGGGCGTGGAGATCGTCGGCGATGAGCAGACGATCGAGGCCGCGGGCTTCAACCCGCAGTACCTCCTCGACGCGCTGGGTGCGCTCGACGCCCCGTACGCGCACTTCTCGTTCACGGCGCCGGGCAAACCCTGCCTGATTACGGGCCTGGCAAGCATGGATGGCGAGCAGCTGCTCGACTACCGCCACGTCATCATGCTGATGCGCCTGCCCAGCTAGTTGCTGGGTGCGGGCTGCAAGTTGACCGTTATCCTCCACGAGAAGCGATTGAGGGGCGGATTTTCGCGGATTCTTGCACGTGTGGAGGATTTCGGTCATCGAGGGGCCGGGCTGGTCGGCTCGCGACGTGGGCACGCCAGCTAGGCTTGGCTGCACATGTTTGTCACTGCTCTCGAACTCACGAATTTTCGCAATTACCCCGAAGCCAACATCGCGCTGACTTCGGGTGTCAATGTGTTCGTCGGCTCGAATGGGCAGGGGAAGACGAATCTGGTTGAGGCAGTCGAGTATCTGTCGACGGCGTCCTCGCACCGGGTCGCGAGCGTAGTGCCGCTGATCCGGGCGGGGGAGGAGTCGGCGCTAGTGAGGGCGAGGGTGCAAGCGGGCGTCGACGATGAGCGCGAACTGCTGCTCGAACTCGAGATCGCGAAGGGCAGGCAGCATCAGGCCCGGCTCAACCGTGGGCCGCTGCCCAGGGCGAGGGATCTCGTCGGGATGCTGCGCACGGTGGTGTTCTCCCCGATGGACCTGGCAATCGTGCGGGGTGACCCGTCGGATCGGCGACGCTGGATCGATTCGCTGATCGTCACCCGGTGGCCACGCATGGCCGGGGTGAAACACGATTTCGACAAGGTGCTCAAGCAGCGCAACGCGTTGCTGAAGGGCATGGCAGGCAAGCGGTTCGACGCCGGCATGGGCGACGATGCCATCACGCTGCAGATCTGGGATGAGCAGCTCGCCCGGATGGGTGCGGAGCTGCTGCATGCCAGGCTCGACACGCTCGCCGACGTCCGCCCGTTCGCGCAGGGCGCGTATGCCGCGATCGCCCCGGTGAACAATGAGATCGAGGCGCACTACAAGTCGGCGGTCGATCTCGCTGGGGCTTCCGAGGCTGACGATGTGCAGGCGGAGTTGCAGCAGCGCATTCTCGATGCGTTGAAGGGGGTGCGCGACGAGGAGCTTCGACGGGGAGTGACGCTCGTCGGGCCACAACGCGACGACATCGAATTGTTCATCGGAGCGCTGCCCGCGAAGGGGTACGCGTCGCACGGGGAGTCGTGGTCGCTGGCGCTGGCACTGCGCCTCGGAGGTTTTGAACTCGTGCGCGACGACGGCACCGAGCCCGTGCTCGTGCTCGACGACGTGTTCGCCGAGCTAGACTCGTCGCGGCGTGCTCGCTTGGCTGATGCCATCGGGCATGCGGAGCAGGTGCTCATCACCGCGGCGGTGGGCTCGGATGTTCCCGAGTTCCCTAGTGAGCGCAGATTTCGCGTCGAGGCTGGCAGTGTGGCCGAGGAGGCGTCGTGACCGACGAGCCCATAACCGAGGAGCCCGTGCCCCACGACCCGACCGGGCTCGACCTCGCCGCCCAGATCGCCCGCGCCACCGTGTTGGGCAAACCCTATGCGCCGGCGCTTCCCGAGCCACGCAAACCGGTGAAGCGCCGACGGTTCACCGGCGAGCAGCAGCGCTCGGGCGCACATCCCGATGACCGCGACCCCCAGCTCATCGGTTCCGTGTTCGAGACGGTGGTGGAGCGGCGGGGTTGGACGAAACGCCTCTCGCTGTCGACGGTGCTGCGCAACTGGGCCGACCTCGTCGGCGACGCGAATGCCGAACACTCACAGCCCGTGGATTTCCGCGACGGTGTGCTCAAGGTGCAGTGCGACTCGACGGCCTGGGCCACCGGCATGAAGTACTCCGCCTCGCAGTTGCTGGCGAAGCTCAACCGTGAGCTCGGTGACCGCACGGTGAAGCGGGTGGACATCGTCGGCCCGCCGCAACACAGCTGGAAGCACGGGCCGAGGTCGGTGCGCGACGGGCGTGGCCCGAGAGACACCTACGGCTAAGCGGCACCGATGCGCGCGAGCTCGGCGGCATGCTCGGGCTGCATCTGGCGGTTCTCGTCGCGGATGGTCTGGATCAGGCTGGCAACTTCCGCTCGGGTGGCGGCGGCGTCGCCCATCAGGTGCCGGGCTCGCACCGCGCGGATGCGCAGCTCGTCGTGGTTCGGGCCCACGTTTCGGCCCTGCTCAAGCGCCCAGAGTGCTTCGTCGAAGTAGCCGCCCGCCAGGCAGCGGTCGGTGAGCTCGCATGCCACGTCGACGAGGAACGCCACCATGTCGTCATGGATGGTGCGTGCCCACGGCCACCGCACGACGGCGGTGCCCAGCGGCGGCCCAGACACCAAGGTGAGTGCGTAGCGCAGCGCGCGGTCTGAAGCCTCGTTGATAGTGCCGGGAATGAGTGCGCGCACACGGTGCCAGTCGGAGGTGACGCGCTCATCGAGCGAGATGCGCCCCTGGTAGGCCTCGGGCAGGAAGCGGTGACCGGCCTCGTCGCATCCGAGCCAGGTGCGCAACCGGGAGAGGTTCGAGCGGCGTGTGCCTTCCGCGACGCACAGGGCGCGGGACATGGTGGTGGCGGTGGAGCCGGGGTGCAGCAGCAGCCACGCGGCATACTCGATGCACTGCTGCTGGGCTCGACGGGGCTCCTGGCCGGTGGCGCCCTCCAGCGCAGGCTCGCCCAGCAACACGAGCGACGGAGCAGGTGGCAGCGACGGTTCTGGTTCCGGGCCCAGGAAGTGGCCGGTCAACGAGCGTCGTGGAGCAGCGGGCGACCACCATCCGGCGGGCTCGGTGGCGTCCTCGAGCGTGCCGGCGAAGAGCTCCACCAGGGCGCGTCGGGCGGGCGTGGTGAGCAGCTGCGGGCGGAAGCGTTCACCGTCGAGCGAGGCCATGTCGTCGTCAAACTGCACCTGCGTCGTCCCTTGCCAATCAGGGATCACCGCCGAGACGCCCGTCCGGCCAAGCCCGAGGGCGTCCTCGATGGTGCGCGCCTGCGATGCGGTGACGGATTCGGCGAACAGCGCCACCACCGGGTGCCACGCAGGCGCCAGGTCTGGGCAGGCGCGCACATCGTCGAGGAGGCGCGCGCCGAGTTCGAGGCGACGCGTCGCGCACACCGTCGTGAGGTACTCGCATGCCTCGTCGACGGAGAGCTCCCGCAGGCGCGGGTCGTCGACGGCCTTCGCCCAGGGCTGATCGGCGCCGACGAGCACCACCTCGACGTCGCTCGACCACGGTGCGCACAGCAAGCTCGTTGCCATGGCGCCGATAACCGCCTGTGGTTCGGCAGCTCCGATGAGGCCCGTCGCCCCGGCTTGTTCCAGATCCAGGGTGACCTCCGACTCGTCGCTGCGCCAACCGAGCACCACGCTCGTGGGCTCGACGTCGGTGGGCGCCTCGGTGGAGGTTTCCGCTTTGCGGGCGAGGGCCGTCCAGAACTTCGTGGCCTCAGGGCTGAGCGGCACGAGCCTTCTGCCCAGCGCCCGACCCACCAGTTGCAGCCTACGCCGCGCCGCGACGCCCACGACGATGGTGCTGGCCAACATGCCGCCGATGGCACCCACCAGGCCGTGCGATTCCTCGTCGAGTTCGGACACTGATTCGGTGCCTTGAGACGCGTCGTCAGCCGTGGTGCCCGCAGCGGGCTGCGCCTCCGAACTGGGCGCGGCTGATGTCGGAGCGGATGGAGCTGGCTGAGTTGCAACCGGTGCCGGCGGAGGCGACGCGGACGTGGTGGGCGCGGACGTGGCCGGGGTCGTTGTGACTGGGCTGGATGACTCGGGCGAAACTGGTGCAGCCTGCGCGCTCTCCGCCTCGGGAATCGTCGGCTCCTCCTGAACCTCCCTCGCGGGTGTGGTGGTGGGGAGCAACAGACGCCATCCGATGTCGATCTCGTCAGGGTTAAGAATGAGATCGGCGTTGAGCTCGTGGATTTCCGGCCACCGTTCGCCGTCTCCCAGATGCCTGGCGGCGAGCTTCCACAGCGAATCGCCGCGCGCCACCTGCACGTCGGGTGGCACCTGCAGTGTGGTTCCGGGCCGGAGGCGTGCCTCGGCGGTGAGCCCCGGGTTCACCGCGAGGATGTCACGCCAGCGCTCCCCGGACCCGAGCTGCTGCTTGGCGAGCGTCCACAGCTCGTCACCGGGCTGCACCACATACTCGCGCCCAGTGCGCGTCGTGGCGGCGGGTGGCGCATCGTCGGGCGAGGTGTCGCGGGAGGATGCTGCCGACGGATCGCCTTGCGGGACGTGTGCCGTCGCGTGTGGTGCGGGGGTGTCGGGTGGGGCTGCCGATGCGGCACCCACCGGTGCCAGCAGCACGGCGGCGACCAGCGCGGTGACGGCAGGGCGGAGCCACTGCGTGCCCGGCAGTCGTACGTCGATGCGGCGCCTGGTGACGACGGCGACCACCTCAACGATGATCGTCGCCGCCAACACACCCCACGCGAGCCAGCCGATGAGCCCGAGGAGTTCGAGCACGATGCGCCCGTCGTCGGGGCGCATCAGCGCGCGTGCCCAATCCACTTCCAGCAACCCCGAGGGGTTGGTGCTCGCAAAGAGGAGCATAGGCACGCCGACGAGCACGCCCACCAGGAGGGCGAGTGATGCGGCGGCGCGCAGCCACTTCATGCCGGGCTCCTTTAGCTTGGAAGGTTGTTGCGGACGTACTCGGTAATGACGGTGATGATGATGAGCGCGATGGCCGCCGCACCGGCGAGCAGGATGGCGTTCTCCGTCGACTGAGACAGGCCACGCTCGTCGCGCGGTGCGCGGGCCTGCACGGTGAGGCCGATGAGTGTGTGAATGGCTTTCATGGTGTTCTCCTGATCTTCACTGTGGCAGTTCGGTGTGGGTAATTCCCACATTTCCTCAAGGCTGTGGACAACTGTGGAAAGTTATCCACAAGGGGCGATCACGTCCCTGTGATCCTCAGCAGGGCCGGCGCGAGGAACGCCAGCCCCAACAACATGGCGGGAATGGTCATCCACAAGGTCATTCGCTCGCTAGCGACGTTGGCCTCGATCTTGACCTGGGTGAGATGCGCGTCGCGCAGCTCCTTCACGCGGGCCTGGAGCACCTCGGCCAGGCCCGCGCCCTGCTCTTCGAGTTGCATGACGTCGGCGAAGTCTGCGAGCTCCGGCACGCGCCACTCATCGGCCACCGAACGCAGCTCATCCCACGGCGGCACCTGCTCCATGCGGGCCCGCTGGAGGCCGGCAGTGATGCGACGAAACAGCGGGGCGTCCGAGATTTCCGCGGCCGACAGCGTCGCCTGGGTAGCCGAGGCGTTGGCGAGACGCTCGAGCGCGACGAGATCAAAAAACGTGTGGAGTGCGTCGTGCATCGCCCGCTGTTGCTGACGCTGACCGCGTCGAAGGCGCAAGTCAGGCACCAAATATCCGACGAGCGCCCCCAGCGGAGCGACGAACAGCGGAAGCAGCGTTGGGGAGTTGCCCAGCAAGAACTGCAGCGCCACCCACAGCCCAGGCAGCAGCAGCCCGGCCACACCGAGGATGAGTTTCTCGGTGAAGAAATCGGCGGCGTCGCGGTCCTGCATGGCCAGCAGACGCTGCTGTTCCTGCGTGAGCGGCAGACGCCAACGCCTCGGATTCGTCGTCGACGACGCACCTGCGGCCGGTTGCGAGGGGCGGCGGTCGAGCACGGCAAGGGCGTCACCGAGCCGAACCGGTGCCGGCACGGCCCCCGCCACAATCACGCAAACACCCAAGCCAACGAGCATTCCGAAGCCAATCGCGAACCCCATCATTGCCCCCGCAAGAATCGTGGGGCGGGTGGGGGCGTCGACATGCGGCGAAGCATGAGCAGACAGCCCGCGTAGCAGGCGGCAAGCGTGAGGGCGATCACCCCGCCGATCGGCGTGAGGTACGGCTCGAAGAACGGCCCGTTCAGCACGACCGCTGCGACGATTACAGTGAGGGTGATCGTCGTGACTTGCCGCACCACCGCGCGCGGCTTGGCGCGTTCCGTCGCCACCTCCCGCAACGCTCGAAGGCGGTCTTGAATGGTGTCTGACAAGCCCATGAGCGTAGCCCGCGTGCCTACCCCGCCGCGCGTCGAGGCGATGGCGAGCGCGGCGGCTACCGCGTCGGCATCTGCGGAATCGAGCTCGTCGGCGAAGCGCAGCAGTGCGTCTTTCGTGGTGGTGCGCTGGTCGAGGCGGGCGCAGAGTCGGTCGACGGCATCGCGGATCGCCTCGGGCGCCTGGGTGCGGGTGGCGAAGATGGCGTCGCGGATGGACTTGCCGGTGCCGATGGAGGTGGAGAGCAGCCGCACCCAACGATCCAAGGCCGCGAGCAGATCGAGTTCGCGGGTGGGCGGCTCGCCCAACAACCACGGCACCGCGATGGCGAGCGCGGGTATGAGCACGATGGCCGGCAGAAACTGCGTGATCGCCGCCACAGCGAACCCCGCGACGACCGACCCGACCACCCACCAGCGGCGCCGGAGCGGGATACTTTCCCACCGTGTCCACAGAGTTTTCCACAGGCTTGTGGATTGTGGTGGAGGCGGTGGGGAAGTCCACCCCAACACGACGAGGACAAGGCCAAATGCGACGAGACCGCCCAGTGCAGCGGCCGCGAGGGTCATCGTCGCTCCCAAAATTCGGCCAGCTCGGTGAGCAATTCCGCGCTGGGGTCGAACAGTTCGGGGGAGCCATCGGCAGACGCCTTATACAACAGGTGCGTGGTGGGACGCCCGGCCTCCATCGAGCCCGTCAGCTGCCGCACCTCGCTCACGAAACGCCGGCGCGTGCCCCCGCGCCACGTGTCGTCGCGGAGCACCACGTGCACGATCAACCCGATGTGGTGCGCGATCTGACGCATCGCCTCATCGACGCCCAACACGCCGCCCTGCGCGACGCGGGAGGCGAGGCGGTCGATCGTCGACGATGCCGAGTGCGAGTGCGTCGTCGACAGCGAACCCGCGCCCGACTGCATCGCCTCGAACATCGCCCCGGCCTCTTCACCACGCACCTCGCCGACCACCAGGCGCGACAGGTTCTGGCGCAGTGCCTCCGGGATGAGATCCGCGACGGTGTACGCGCCAACAGCCTTGCCAGCGGCCGATTCACCCAACCCGATGCGAGCCTGCAACGCCAGCATGTTGCGACGATGCTCGTGCAGGTGAGTGAGCAGCTCGTAGTCGGTTTCCAGGGTGCCGAACCGCTCGCTCGCGGGGATCGCGTCGATGAGCGCGCGCAGCAAGGTGGTTTTACCGGCGCCCTGGTCACCAGCGATCACGATGGACTCCCGCCCGAGCACGGCTGCGCGCAGCAACCCTCCAAGCTCGCGGGGGAACATGCCCGTTTGGGCGAGGTCGTCCAGCGTGACGTCCGTCAAACGGTGCTGCCGGATGACCACGGATGGGCGGTACGACAACCCGAACCCAATGGCGTGCAGCCGGAACTTCGAGCCGAGCGCGAGGGTCATCGTCGGGTGGGCATCGTCGAACGGCCGCGGGGGCTTGGCTGTCTCGCCGAGGAAGCGGATGGCCTCGACGAGTTCGTCGTCGGAATCCGCGACGGGTGGATGCTCGACGCGGTGACCGTCGCCGTACTGCACCATGACGCAGTCGTGGCCGTGAATCTCGATGTTCTCGGCGTCGGGAATCTCGAACAGCGGTTGCAGGCGCCCGTAGCCGAACATTGCCGACTCCACCGCATCCGCATATCGGTTTTCGAGCGCGAGGCTCCACAGCGCCTCGCCGTCGTCGCTCAACCGCTGCGCCGTGGCGTGCACCACGCCTCGAATGATGGCGCGGGCGTGCACGCGGCGGTCCTCGTCGGGCATGGCACTGCCACGCTCGTCGTGCCACTGGGCGTCGGCCGCCGACACCTGCTCAGCGGCCTCGCGACGCAGCTGCACGACGAGGGGCCAATCGAGCTCAGCCTCCGTCAGCTCGGCGCGCCGAGGGGGATCCGCGACGGTGACGTCGCCGTCGCGAAGCATCTCCGGAGCCGGGCCGAGGAGGCCGAGGCTGCTTGCCAAGTCAGACATGCATCAACGCCTCTCTGCTCGCCTTGATGCCATGCACCCGTTCGCCCAGCTGTTTCGCCACTGAGCGTGCCTTGCCCATGAAGCTCTGCTCCATGAACCGCCTCGGCTCGGGCTGGGCGTCGAGCAGCACGCCCGCAGCCTGGGCGTCGTGTGGCAGCTCGAACCACGCGGGCACGGCGAACTGCTGTGCAATCTCCTTCGTGGAGTACGGCTGATTCGTCCCGACGATGCCCAGCCCCAGCGGCACCTCGACCGGCAGCGAGGTGAGCTGGTCGCGCAAGGTGGGGAGATGGAGGCGCAGCGCCGCAAGCGACCGCAGGTGGCTGCGCGTGACCGCGACGACGAGGTCCGCCGCCGCCAGCAATCCCATGGGCAGCCCACCCACGCTGATTCTCCCTGCGTCGACGAGCACGTCGACGCCCAGCGCGTCGAGCTCCTCGAACGCCTCACCGAGCCCAGCCCAAACGCCATCGAACAGCCGCACCGCCGCTGGCTGGCTGAAACCGGGGAGAAACCGCCGTTTCGGTGCATCCTCCGAAGTCAGCGGGCAAGTGTGCATCCATAGCTCGTCGTGGACGCGCCGGTTTTCGCGGTGTGCCTGGGCCACCGACGCCAACCCTCTGCCGCCGGTGTCGAGGCCGCGCAGGTAGCCGGCGAGCACGGCCTGCGATGGGTCACGGTCGCAGTCGGCCAGGAGTACGCCGCGGGGCCAAGCCAGCGCGAGGGCGAGGGATGTCGTCGTAACTCCAGGCGAGCCCGGCCCCGATGTGAACACGATCACTGCCATTGCTCACCGCTCCCCGACGGCGAACAGCGCCAACTCATTGCGTGCGGCCAAGCGGGCCACTGCACCGGCTTCGCCGTGGGCCACGCGCACGTCGACCACGAACGAGGCGCCGTCGTCGAGCAGCAACGGAGCAGTTGCGACGACGGCCGGGACCACCTTCGAGGCATCTGCGTCATCTCCGACGCCGACGAGTTCCACCGCGGTGCCCGCCGGCAACGCAGCGGTGGGAAGTTGTCCATGGGTGAGCCGTAGCCCGACGAGCGCCTCGCCGCCTGGCAGTGGGTTGTCGCCCACGTGGGAGGCGAGCGGGAACGACCCCATCGGGAGATCAGTGAGCGCGGTGTGCCCGACGAGATCGTCCAGCGCATCTGCGGCGAGGGTTTGCGTCGAGAATCCCTCCGGCACCTGCACGACGCGCAACTGTTCTTGCGTGACGACGGAACCGCGCGCGATGGGTTGAGCGACGGCGACCACCGAGGCGTAGTTCGTCGAAGACTCGTAGATGTACGCGAATCCGAGCGCGCCGAGCACCACGGCGAGCACTCCACCGGCGATCAGTTTCGGGCTCCGCCGGGCTCGCATTTGCACTGCCTCGGGGCGGGGGAGCTTCGTTGCCCCCGCGTCAGCTTCAGTTGCACCCATAGCTGGCACCTCCGTGACGAAAACTATGTGGTCGACGGGGTCACTTCAGCGGTTTTTGTGACAACTGTGGAAAACTTTCCGAGATTTCACAGATTCAGGCCTAGTTATCCACAGGTTGTGTGGATAATGGTGGGGAAATGTGGGAAACGCGTGCGTTGGGGCGATGGGCCTAGTCAGCCTGGTTGACCTTGCCCTCAAGCACCCACTGGAGGAATTCTCTGAGATATCCGGTCTCGCCATCGCGGCCTCCGCGCCCGACGACGAGGGTGGGTTGCGTGCCAGGAAGCTTCACCCCGCGCAGGCGTTCCTTGAGCCCGCCGCCCACCACCAGGTGATGAAATCCACCGTCTTCGTCGATGGCCACAGAGTGGTTCTGGCGCAGGTACCATCCGCGCTTGTCAGTCTTCACTTTGTGCCCGCTGTAGGTGGTGGCCTTCAGAGGAACGGAGGCAAGGCCCTGTTGCTTTGCCTGCAGCACGAACTCATCAATGAGCACCTGTGCCTCCAGCGCCTCCGACCGGGCCTGCTGTTCCGCCAACTGAAGCCGGATTCGTGCCGCTTCCGCGCGATCGCCACCTGCCATACGGCCACCCTACCGGGCCATGACCAACCCAATATTCACTTGCGTTTGCCTGAAAGCCTTATTTCGGACGTTTGTGGCAAACGCAAGTGAATATTGGGTTAGCTCCTCCGGATACCCTCTGTCTGGTGGGCCAGGCGACGCTGGCATAGTAGGCACATGACGCCACAACCTGATTCTCCGCTCGTACTTGGTCTGGATTCTTCGACGACGGGCTCAAAAGCGCTCATCACGGACATGGAGGGGAATGTATTCGCACTCGGCAAGGCAACATACGACATTCTCCAGCCCGCGCCAGACCACTACGAACAAGACGCGCGAGATTGGGGACGCGCGGCTTTCTCAGCCATCGCTGATGCTGTTGCGCAGCTTGAGCCGCAGGACCGGCGCCGCCTAGCTGCGTGCTGCATCACTCCGCAGCGTCAAACGTTCGTGTTATGTGACGATGATGGAACCCCGCGTCGCAACGCCATTTTGTGGCTGGATGGGCGAGCGTCGGATGAAGTCCGTCGCATCGGGTCAGAGCGCGTCCACCAGATTTCCGGGTTCGAGCCCGACGTTACTCCGTCGATCTACAAAATCGCCTGGCTCGCCCATCACGAAAGCGAAACCCTGCGCAGCGCGCAACGCGTTGTTGGAGTGCATTCGTGGCTGGTGCACGAGCTCACAGGTCAGTGGGTTGACTCCGTGGCAACAGCTGACAGCCTGGGCATCTGTGATCTCGCCCGGCTGGAATGGTCTGACGAGCTCCTCGAGTTGTGCGGTCTACGGCGCCAGCAGCTTCCTGATCTCGCAGCTGCGGCCAGCGTCGTCGGTACCATGCTTCCCGATGTTGCCTCATCTCTGGGGTTATCCGGTCCGATTCCCGGCTCTTCGCGTTTGAGGGTGTAGATGGTGGTAGCGGCGTGGCGGCTGGTGGAA